>NZ_JASDDE010000040.1:0-33608 GCF_030407565.1 Pseudoalteromonas sp. APC 3694 | reverse complement strand
TCTCTAGCTTGAGAAAATAAAAATAAATATCATTTTGATTCAATATGTTAGTAAACCTTTTAACCAGAGTTCAGGTTAGATACTTACTTTGTGTTTCTAAAAGTAGTACTGTGAGAGTGCAATTAAGTATCCACTAAGCATTGTCGCTAGTGTTACCTCATTTACTTCTCATTCACTTCTCTTTGCTCATACTATTTCAATTATGCATGTACACAGAGGAGGGGATTCTGCGCTTTTAGAGTACTTAGGGAGGGCTGCGAAATGAAATTTCTAATTCAGCTTTCTACTGGTCTGTTTCTTATTTTAACTTAAAAGATAAGCTCAGCGTGGAGTAAGCCCTCGCTGAGCGATAAAGTTACCAGCTATACGTGGCACTTAGTGTATATTGCTCGCCGCGACCTGGCGTACCTGGAATTTCTTCAAACGACTCATCCCATAAGTTATCAGCCGCAAGACTAATAAAGAAGTTAGGCACAGCTGGTGGAGTTATTTTTAACGTCAGCTGAGTAAATAGTGCCTCGTCACCTGAACGGCGAAGGGCATTTTTATGCTGTTTACGCCACTCATTATCTACTCGAAACTCTAACATATCCGTCGGGTTCCAAATTGCACCGAGCGTTACACGATGATCAGGAAAATTTAAGGCATAAAAGCTAGCATCAATATTTTCAGCGCCGTAGGTTTCTGTTTTATGTAAGTACGCATAGCTGGCAATAATTTCTGCGTTATCAAATTGCTTTGTGGCTAAAAACTCAAGGCCTGTGGTATCAATATCAACAGGCTGTGCAAATCGTGCTGAGCTTGAATCAAAGTTAAATGCCCAATCGGTTAGGTTGTTATCTTTACGATAAAAAAGCGCTGAATTGAGTTGCCAGCTTTGTTGCTCGAGTAATAAGCCCAGCTCTAAGTTTTTGGTGGTTTCACGTTCAAGATTAGCGTTACTTCTGAACAACCCACCAGTCTCGCTGCCACCAATAGCAGTATAACCGGCTACTTGGCTTGCCTCGGCATACGACAAATACAATGTTCGCTCAGTGCCATCGTTATTTTGGGTATTTAAACTAACATCACCAATTAATGATAGCTCGGAATCATCACGACTGGTGTTATCAAACGCAGCCCCTAAACGCACCGTTAGTTGCTGGTTGCTTGCTAGTGCTGTTGTGTATTCAGGCAATACACTAAGTTTAAAGTAGTTACGTGAAGTAAAGTTATTTTCAAGGGTGGTGGAGTCAATACTGTCTTCTATATATTGCGCCGAGTAATTAACCGCAACTGACTTTGTTTGCGTATGACGACCTGAAATAGCCAGTGATGTTACTTGTGTTTCATGAAATGCTTGGAACGCGCTTGGGTTCTCTCTTGAATAAACATAATGGTCGTTATGCTTGCGGTAATAAGCCGATACTTCAAATTCACTGTTGGTAGCATAGGCTTGCTTATGGTTGAGCATCCATAATTGGGTTTCTAAGTCTTCGGTTTCATTTACACCAAAGGGGGTATAAAGGTTTGGCCAACCAAAAAACTTTTCTTGTAAGCCGTAAAATAAATCAGTTTGTGAATCGCTCCCGGTTAACTGCACTCTTCCAGAAGTACGAGTAAAGTCATGATCGCCAAAATCAATTGAACCATCACTTTGTGAGTGCGAATATTCACCTTCAAAACCAATACGCCAATTAGCGTTTGCTTCAATTGGAGTACTCACACCTGCATGAATTGTTTGTAGGTTAAAGTCATTTGAGCCAGCGCCCAAAGAGACACTGCCACCCGTTGTTATTGGTTTCCAAGTAAACGACACAGTACCTACCGAGCTATTCATGCCATAAAGTGCATTATCGGCTCCGGTTAATACGCTGGCACCCGTTAGCATTTGCGGTGCAATAGGAATTTCTGCAAAGTAGTGACCAGACTGCGGGTCTAGTAGAGTTGCACTGCCGACTCTAAAGCCGGTATTTTCAAAAATACCCCCGCGTATCGTTACATCAGCTTGTGCTTCAGCCATATTGCGTGATTGCAAGTCAACACGCGGGTCGTACTCTAAATTTGAAATAGGCGAATCAAATGTACCAACAGGTAATGTATTGGCGGTGGGTGACGCCTCAATTGTTATTTGTTCTATGGTTGCTGTTTCTTTACTCTGCTCTGCATAAGCAACAGTTGAAATACTGGCTAGTACGGCCGGTATTATAAGGTGCGGGGCACGATTCATATCATTACTCTCATTTTATGCAATGGCGCTAACAATTAAATACCTATCATTTTTTATCACATGATAAGGTAAGCTCACTAAGCTAGGGTGATTTTGGGCGCTATTGTACATTAATGATAAAAAACTGCATTTGATAATCAAATCTAGCGTTACAAAATAGTAACTCTGCATCCTATAAATTATTTACATTGGTCACTTTATTATGCAAACACAACAACCGAGCCATTCATTAAATCAGCACACACTTTATTTTGCTGGTGGTTGCTTATGGGGCGTGCAAGAATTTATGAAGTATTTACCTGGAGTAGTTACCACTGAGGCGGGGCGTGCCAATGGCACCAGTAACACAACACAAGGTGAATACGATGGCTATGCCGAATGCGTGAAAGTTACCTTTGATAGCCAAGAAGTGACCTTAAATGAATTAATCGGCTATTTTTTTGAAATTATTGACCCATACAGTATCAATAAACAAGGTAACGATGTAGGCGAAAAATACCGCACCGCCATTTTTAGCCAAGACAGTAATCATTTAAACATCGCCAGAGACTATATTAGCCAGCGGGACGATGCAAAAAAAATAGCGGTACAAGTAGCGCCATTGACTAATTATGTCCCTAGCGATCCCGAGCATCAAGACCGTTTAACCAATCACCCTGATGATTATTGCCATATCCCGCTTGATTTATTGCACAAGTATAAATCGTGATAGCTTTAAGGGTACTCAGGCCTTTCAAAACGATATAATTTGAACGAGCCAGTTTGAAGTGTTGTGCCTTTGTGGTTTGAGTACATATAACCTTTAAGTTCTCGGTTGTCTTTATGAATAATTAGCTTATTTGCGAAAAGTGGGTGGCTGGTGGTTATTTCCAATATCCTCTCTTTTTCTTGAATATCTTGTGGCATAAAAGAGGTGCTAATTATGTCATTGGTCCCATTTGTAAAATAATTGAAATACGACTTTTTATTGGGGTGAAATTCAATACTTGCTAGTTCTTGCTTGCCGTCTAAATTTAATAATCCTACCCAAAAACCATGTAGGCCCGTCTTTTCTATAGCAGCTAACTCATCTATTTTAGAGCGGTATTTACCTATAAATGTACGAACGGTAGATTGCCCTTTTTGTTCTTCCAATCGGTACGTTTTTGACATTACAAAATTATCGTCTGCATTAGAATAAATTTCTAACACCTCGAATGAATTATCTAAAAAGGGGCTTAAAATCAATGTGAATTGCAGATGTTCTTTATTAGGGCTAACAAGTTTGATAGTGCAATTAATGCGACTGCATTTGATATCATTATTGCTAAACGCAATTGATTTATTTCTATAAAATGCATTGGCGATACTTGCGATTATTAAACGGTGTTCTCCGTTTTCTTTAATTTCCAGTACATTGTACTCAAAATGATCTTTATAAATTCCTTGCCATATACCAGGCTTTAACTGTAGTTGAGTGCCGTACGCATGGAACGCACAAAGCAGGGGTAAAAATAAGCTAAGGGTTAGGAGCTTTTTAAATGTCACCGAAAAATTCCTTTTCTCACAAAAAAGCCCGCGAGCCTGCGGGCTTTTAAATATTAATTAAAATTTATTGCTGCGCTTTAGGCGGGAAGTTGCTTAAAATATTGGCAACCGTTTCTTTAATGGTTGCTTCACGTTGTGATGGAGTTTGTTTTTTCTTTAAACGACCATCTTTAGCACCACGCCAAATTAATTGGTTTGACTCACGATCAATAATATCGATAACTAACGTGCCTACTTCATACTCACGTGCGCTTACATCGTGGTTAAAGCCTGTGCCCCAGTAACCCCAACGTGCACCGTAGCCTACGTTAAAGGTATCTACTTCTAGCTCTTTATCAACACTTGCATGGTAATTAACAAGTACATCAGCTTGCGCTACGTCAACCAATTGCATACCTAACTGTTGGCTTAGTTGGTTGTTTACCGCATTGCGAACGCGTTTTTCCATAAGGCCACTGATTTGGTAGTTATTCGTGTCTTTGGTTAGGCTCGCGTTTTCTACCCAAGCAAACGTTTTGTAGTTACTAAAGTTTGCTGATTTATCGTAATCCCAATCGGGCGTTTGTGTACAGGCGGTAAGTAGCGCCAGTGCTGCGACAATAAATATATGTTTCATACCGTTTGCTCCAATAAAGTGCGTTTATTTAAACTACCATGGGCGAGGGTAATTTAAAATCTATAAAATAAGTGTAACTGACTAAGATGAATAGCCAATTAATTAATAGGGTCTGTTGACCTTTCAGGGGTAAATTTGCAGCAGTCTGTTTGGTATTTAGGCAAGGCAGAGCTAATGTCGTGTGGTTATTCCCCATAAATTGGCGATAACGCCGCATAAATGCCAAACAGGCACTGCCCGAAGGGTTCTTCCTAGGGGCGATTTACTCTTTGTTGCTCGGTTTTTACTTAGCCCACTAGGTTACAAACCTCACGCCGCGATTAAATCGCCCCTAGTTTGAACAAACTTTAATCCGCAAAGTTCAACAGACCCTAATCTAGCTGAGGAGCTTTATGTTCAACCTCAATCCAATCTTTTTCATCTACCCAGTTTTGTGCACCGTCTTTTACTGAACGAATGGGCACAATATAATCACAACTTATTTGCGGTTTAACCGAGGCAAATATTGGCACAAAGCCAAAGCTCAGGGCAGTTTCTATAATTGCCTTTTGATTTTGAGGGTCGATATCAGCCGCTTCATCTATATAAATAGGTATACGGTATAAGTTTTGTTCCTGATCGCTTAATAAGTAACGAATAAACAACATGCCACATAATAGCTTAATTGTGATACGCGTACCATTTGAACCAGCCGAGTCTATCTTTTCAAAGTGCTCGGTTTCACCTGCACGGTTAACCACTTCAAAACGAATATCAAATAAATCAGTTAATGTAAGGCCTGCTTTGTCTGAGGCGAGTTTAATTAAATGATCTTTTGCGTCGTTTACCGCGCTCTCGCTGTAAGGTTCTTGGCTGAGTAAATCCAGGGTATCGCCTTGTTCAAATTGGTTAGAGGTACTGATAATAGTATCAATACTATCTACCAACATTTTGCGCGGGATAATATTAATTTTAAACGCTTGCAGGTTTGAGATGCGGTGCTGGCTTATGCCTTTATTAAAGCTATTCATTTCACGACGTAGGCGGTCTAAATCTTCACGTAAGCCTTTAATCGTGGCGGCCACTTCAGTGAGGGCAACGCGACCTTGGCGCTCAACGGCATCACGTTCGTTATCAATATTATGAAACGCGCTAATAAGTTTTTGGTATTTACTAAACTCATCGTTTTCGTTATCGAACTTGGTAATACCTGCATTGTAAATATGCATATAGGTATTACGTACATTTATATCGAAATTACGAAGCTCTTGGCAGTCTTTATTAAAGTGGTGAATTAAATCGCTTAAATTATCAAAATCGATTTTTATATCAATCATGTAAGGCGTTACTTTACCACTGTATAAATCTAAAGTGTGGTCAATACGCTCAGTTTTAACTTGGCGTAAGCGCTCTGTTTGACGATTAATTTGCGCTTGTTTTGATTTGATTAACGAGCGTCTATCAGCAATTGAACCACTGTTTTTTTGAATATCTTGTAGGTAATCGTCAACTTGTTCGCGCTCGGCTAAAAGCTGTTCTTTTAGCATTGCTTGGGCGTCAACCGATTGTTGCATCACTTCAAATTGCTCTAAGCGTTTAAGTGCGCTTTCTGCACTCATAAGCTCCTCGTATAGCGCGTCTTTTTCTTTTTGTTTATCAGCAACATTGGCGGCCACTTCGCGCTGTTGTTTAAACTCTTTTAATGATTGCTCAAGCGCGGTTAACTGAGCGCTCAGTTGCTCTTTATTTTCGCCGCTTTGCATTTGTACTGGTGAGAGCTTTTTAAGTTTAATACTGGCACCAGGTAGGGTGAGTATACCGCCTTTAACATTTTCGCTCAGCTGTGATAAAAATTCACCAAAGGCATCTTCGTCATCAATGGTTATATCGCCATTGCTGGTGGTGGCAAAGGAGAGAAGATCGGGGTTTAATAGCCGCGATATTTCTTCTACTTCTTTCAGTGATAAGTCTTCACGCATCCGGGTGAATAAATTAAATTCTAAGTTTTTAAGTTGTAACTTTAAGCTTTTAATTTGTTTTTGTGTTTCACCAATACGGTAATCAAGGGTGTGCAGGCTTTGCCCTTGAGCACTCGTAATAGAATGTGACAACGACTCGTAGTCACTTTTTAACTGCGTTAGGTTGGTTTTGAGAGTGGCTTTATTAACCAGCTCAAATTCACTTTTAAGGGCGTTGAAATCTAAAAACCATTGTTCAATTTGAGTTTGCTTGCGCTCTATATCGCGCGATTGTTGTACGTATAGCCCTTGCTTTTGTTCAAACTCGTGCTTTTCGTGCTCAATGTCTTCAAGGGCGATGTTGAGCTCGCTTAGTTGCTCTTCCTGGTACGTATCAAAATCAATCAGTGCTTGGTCAATTTTTGGCGCATAAGCGGCCAGTTTACCTTTAAGCACGGTTTGGTTTTCAAGCATAGATTCAAGAGCGGCTATGGGCTCTTGCATTGATTCTAGCGCTTTTAATTCACGCTTTGCGCGGTTTACTTTATCAAACGAACGGCGCCAAACCTCGTAAAAGTCGACCTTAGAATTTGACATGTGGCGTTCAAACACACGGAGCATAAAGCGCTTAACGTCGTTTGCGCCTAATTTATGTAAATTAAGAATACGACGAAATATTTCTTTGTATATTGCAGAGTCTTGAACGTTGTTAAGGGGGATCATTTTTAAATTGATCTCACCATCAAATTGCGTTGCACCGCCTGTAAGTAGGGCGTTTAATTCTTGCGCTTTAAGCTCTATCGGGTTGTAACCTTGCTGCTTTAAGTGATTAAACAGCTTGGTAAACTTAATAATGGTATTGCCTTGGGTGTACTGGGCTAAATCAAGTTTGCCTTGATAGCAAAAGTATTGGTGTGCATAACCGGCAATTTTACCTAAGCCGGCTACGCCAATGACAACTGAGCCATGGGGTAAATCGGCTTGCAATAAAATGTACGATTGATCTGATGAAAAATAAAACTTACGGGTTTCATCTAAATCGTGGCCATCCCACTCGGTAAGGCGTAAATCATTAATTAGCGGAAATTGCAGTGCATTAATTACTGAGCTTTTACCTGTGTTGTTAGGCGCACAAATCGAGCTACTTTTATCAAGAGGGATCACACACTTTGCATAGCCTGCAGTATTAAGTAGGGCGAGTTTACTCAGTCCGTATAAGTTTTTCATTCCTCGTCCTCTCCTAAAAAGGTTTCTTCATTTACTTCCATTAAGGCATCAATATAGCGATGAATTGGCGCCTGTAGCATAAAGCCGCCTTCCACTTCGCGGGCAAGGCCTAAACGTACCATGCGTAAATACACATCTTTGCGTAAATCAGAACCCGAGAATATTTCAAGCTGATCAAATAAATGTTTATTAAGTTGTACCAAGGTTTGCATTAGCTCTAAATCGTTTGGCTCATCAAATAATGCACGCATTGGGTCTTTACCTGTGTTGGCAAAGTGTTCGATTAAAATATAAATAGTGAGCGCTATCGCGCGCGATATTTTGCCCATATTGGGGGTGCTTTCATCGCTAGCAAAATAATAAAAGCCACGACTGTCGTGCTTTAAATCATGGCCTAATGCTGTGAATAAGGCGCTGTAAGCTTCAATTTGTTGGTCAAGCTCTTGCCACATTAGGGTGTCTTGTTCGCAAATGTGGTAACCCGCGACTAATTTTTTATTAATGGCTTGTAAGTGAGAAAGCTCATTTAAGTTTATCTGTGTCATGGTGATTACTCGTGCTCGGCTTTATCAGCCTGAGGCTCTGAATTAAAGGGGTACAAAGAAAAGTGCTGGCCTGCAATGTTAACGCGGGCTTTTTTATCGCTTTGGCTAATGTGTAGGGTGTTATCGCTCACTAGCTTTTGATATAAAAACAGCATTTCATCGGCTTCAAGCTCAGGGTAGCTTTCGTCTAAAAATTGCAGCAGAGGCTGTGGTTTTTTACGCTGCTTTTTGAAGCGTTTTGCAAACTGCGCTTTTACATCGTGATAGTCAGGAATGTTTGGCGTGACAAACGCAGGCACATCGTTTTGCTCTGGTAGCTGATATTCGTGATGCTCAAACTCAGCCAGGCTTGCCATGTAGGCTACTATATGGCGCTGTTGACCCAATGAATACTTTTGCGCATCGCTTACAAAATGTGGCTGCACGGCGCTGAGCATATTATCTACCCCATTTTTACGTATTAGTCCTAATACTTTTGCTACTTGGCGGGTAACAAGGTTGTTACGGCGCAACTCTTCACGCAGTGGCATAAGCATATCGGCACTTTTTCGTAAGCTTGTCCGGCCAACTAAGTGCATTTCTAGAATGCGGGTACGCAATTGCTCAAGCATGCGTTTATCGTTGTACGCTTTGCCTGAGCGTTCAATGTGTTCTATTTGGGTGCTAATTTGTTGCTCAATAAGGGTAAAGCAGGCATGAAAGTCGCCTCTAATATCCACCATTTCCAGCATGGGTTCTATATATTCATCAAACGCTTCTATCACGGCTTTATAGCGTTTTTGTAGCGACTGCACCGCATTATTAGATTTGGCTTGCTCAACAATATTTAAAATAGCGTTTTCGTTGTGCAAAAACAGTTTGATTATTTTACGCACCCGATCATCCATAATACGGCTAAAGCGGCGTAAATCATCAAAATCTTCCATTTCACCGGCATTGAATAGCCGATTACCTAAACGGGCCAAATCATCAACCAAGACACTAATTTCTTGTGCTAAGCCTAAATGTTCTTCTTGCAGTAAAAAGGTGGCAAAGTCGGCAATGGCGCGGTTAATTTCCAGTTGTGACGATTTAGCCAGCGGAATAATAATTTCTTGATTCAATAACCGGTTGGTTTCTTTATAAATACGCTCATTATTCCACGTGGGTTGCTTTTGCTTAATGGCATTTTGAAGATCTTTAATACTAAAGTCGGCCATTTTAAAGCGCTTAAATAATAGCTCTAATACACCCCAATGCTCAGTGAGGGTATTAAGTAGCTTTTTAGCTGGGATCATAAGGCGTTGCAACTTCCTAGTATTCGTTATTTTATATTTCTCGAACTTATATGGTATTCGTTTTTGCGACGATTTAATAATAGTTTTTACACCCGCTTAGTGATAGTATCCGCGCCGAATATAGGCACATAGAGTTTGTGGGTATATTTTTTACATGGTTTCAATTTTTACTTAACCCCGAAGGTTGTTTAATATCATGGTTTCCTCGATTATCCTGACGCTGATAGCGATTGCATTTTTGCTTATCGTTATTGAGGATGTGATTCACGTAAACAAAGCAAAAACGACATTATTTTTTGGTACACTTTGTTGGATTATCTCCTTTATTTTTCCTCTTAATGGGCAAAGCCCCGAAACGATTCAAACCCTCCTAGACCACAATATTTTAGAAATTGCTTCTTTATGGCTGTTTTTAATGGCCGCAATGACCTTTGTTGCCTATTTAAACTCTAAAGGACTTATCGAAAATGTTGTGAACCGGATTATGCCAACCAGCATTAGTGAGCGTAAGCTAATGTTTTTGGTGGGGTGTTTTGCGTTTTTATTTTCATCTATTTCAGACAACGTTACGGCCACGCTAATATCACTGGCAGTGATTATGTCATTAAAACTTGAAGCCAAAAAGTTAGTTAAGTACGCCACGCTTATTGTATTTGCTGTAAACTCCGGTGGTGTATCACTTATCACGGGTGATGTAACCACACTTATGATTTTCCTTGATGGTAAAGTATCAATTAGCAATTTATTACTGTTAATTGTGCCTGCGTTACTAAGTGTATTATTACTCGCTACTTTGTTATCAATTGGCATGAATAAGCAACTCGAGTTTAAAAAAACTAAATTTAAACGTATTGAAAAAACCGACATAACCATTGCGGTTATTTTCTTCACTACGGTTATTGCTACGCTTACATTGAGTGTTTTATACAGTGTACCGCCTCTGCTTACTTTTTTATTGGGTTTATCTATTATGTTTTTAGTCGCGCAATTTTTAATGCGCAAAAAAGACATCAACAAAGATATGATCGATTTTATACGCGACATAGAGTACGACACCTTATTGTTTTTCGTGGGTGTGTTACTGCTTGTTGGTGCGTTAAAAGAAGTTGGGGTACTGAGCCAATTTACTAATTTGTATACGGTAATGGCGCCAGAGTACGCAAACTACTTAATGGGTATTTTATCTGCAGGTGTTGATAACGTGCCACTAACGGCAGCGTTATTAAAAGCCGATATTGTAATGAGTCAACAGCATTGGTTGTCGTTTACGTATGCAACCGGTGTAGGTGGCTCTATGCTAATCATTGGCTCGGCAGCCGGTATTATAGCCATGAGTAAGGTAAAAGAGCTGACGTTTGCAAGTTACCTTCGCTTATCGCTGTATTTATTACTGTGTTACACCTTTGGTTATGCGGGCTCTTACTTAATGGGTAGTTTTATTTGATTTTATAGTAAAACGACTTGACAGCTAGACGTCTAAACGATAACTTTCAAAGCCGCACTCTTAGTGCGGTTTTGTTTTATTAGCCACAGGTTAATAATACATTCAGAAGAGGTGCGATACTTAGGTACTTAATGTGAGGCAACGACAGCCTGCGACCATTAAGGAGGGAAGTACTCGCCGAGGAAAATAATGGGTCGTTACTATTGTTTTTCGGTTTATGGGGCTGAATCCTCAAAACTGTCACCAATTTAGGTGGAGAGCTTCTGGCAGTAGATTTTTCTTATCTTTATTTCCTGCCAAGTTCTTCTTGTTTTATTGCGGTTTGGATGCCGCGAAAGGAGACGAAATGACTACCCAATCAGTGCCACAAAGTTCACAGTGCACAAAATCAGATTACATTGTTGCCAAATTTGGTGGCACCAGCGTTGCTAACTTTGAGGCGATGAGCCGTTGTAGCGAAATTATCGTAAACGATAAAAATGTACGTATTGTTGCAGTAAGCGCCAGTGCCGGAGTGACCAATCATTTAGTGGAGCTTTGCAAAGCGGGTATTGAAGCCGCTAAACGCCAACAGCATATTGATGGTGTACTTGCGATTCAGCAGGCTATTTTAAATGACCTATCGTTAGATGATGATTTAGCCCTTGGGTTTAATCAAACGCTTGATGCATTTCAAACGTTGGCGGCACAAACACTCAATACTGAGCAGCAGTTCGATGAGCTACTTAGCTTTGGCGAGCGTTTATCGTCGTACTTATTTACCCAAGTACTAAGGTTAAAGGGTTTAAATGCCACTCGTTTTGATGTGCGCCAGGTGCTTAAAACCGATAGCCAATTTGGTAAAGCAACACCAAATGTGGGCGCCACAGCGCAAGCCGCTAAAACACATTTAATTCCGCTGCTTGATGATAGCGTTATTGTAACCCAAGGGTTTATTGGTAGCGATGCAAACAATTTAACGACCACGCTCGGTCGAGGTGGCTCAGATTATAGTGCTGCACTGCTTGCTGAGGCTATTAACGCTAAAAGTGTGCATATTTGGACTGACGTAGTGGGTATTTTTAGCACTGATCCTCGTTTGTGTGTAAAAGCCACTCCTATTGCGCGTTTAAGTTTTGATGAAGCAGCAGAAATGGCGACCTTTGGCGCTAAAGTGCTGCACCCAGCTACAATTTTGCCTGCCAGTC
This sequence comes from Pseudoalteromonas sp. APC 3694, assembly GCF_030407565.1. Classification (NCBI taxonomy): domain Bacteria; kingdom Pseudomonadati; phylum Pseudomonadota; class Gammaproteobacteria; order Alteromonadales; family Pseudoalteromonadaceae; genus Pseudoalteromonas; species Pseudoalteromonas sp. APC 3694. The sequence continues at coordinate 21,639 of NZ_JASDDE010000040.1, read as the reverse complement.
GCAGCCATATTAATGTGTTTGTTGGCTCAAGCACAGAGCCAGAACTTGGCGGTACGTGGATTGAACGTGAAAAATCGCAGCTACCTGGTATTCGTGCGGTAACGCAACGTAAAAATCAAATATTATTAACCCTTAAAAGCCCAGAAATGTTATTAGCCAGTGGCTTTTTAGCGCGTATATTTACTATTTTAAGTGAGTGCAATATTTCGGTAGATTTGGTCACCACCTCTGAAATTAGTGTAGCAATTACCCTTGATAATGCGCCTAATGCATCACGCCCAGAGCTAGATCAAGCATGCTTAGATAAGCTTGCTGAATTTTGCCATGTATCGGTTGAAAACAATTTAACGCTGGTGGCATTAATTGGCTCTGAAATTGTTTTGCGCCAACATGAAATGAATTTAATGAAAGTGTTAAGTGATTTTAATATTCGACTCATTTGCCATGGTGCAAGTAAACATAACTTGTGCTTTTTAGTTGAGCAAAGCGAGTCTGATGCTGTGGTTCAAGCGATTCATAGTCGATTACTAGAAAGTGATTGCGCTGCGTAAATCGTTAATAGTTATTATTGAGCACCGCCAGTCGGTGCTTTTTTTTGCCACAACGCTAATATCAAACATGTCGTTATGTGCTCCAACCACGGTATTGCTACAAGCTGTAAGCTGAGTGTTATTAAGTTCGTTAAACACATTAGGGCTTAATAATTGAGCAATGGGGCGGCTGGTGGCTTTAGCCAGCGCTTCTTTTAATGTCCAAATCCTAAAAAAATGATGTGCTTGAGTTGTTATGTTATCTGTATCGGTTATTAAACTCACTTCGGCTGGGTGGTAAAAGTGCTTAGCGAGTTTATTAAAAGGGCGCTTTAAATTAATTTTTTCAATATCAAAGCCAAATTGAGTTGATGCTACATTTAACGCTGCACCTACAAAACCATGAGAATGAGAAATACAGCAACTGATCACGCCTGTTGTATTTTTAATATGTAATTCTAATTTACTGTTATCGGGGTTAAATTCAGAACTAATATCACACAGCTTTAATGATGCGTAAGAAGAACAAGCGGTTTTTACTAGGTATTTAAGCACTAAACGTGTGGCTAAATATTCTTGTTTAGCTTGTGGGTTTTTACGCCGATTAATAACATTGAGCTCAAAAGGGCTTAAATAGTGGGGTAAATCAAATTCACCCACATTGAGGGTGGTCGCGTTAAGCAACGCAATGCAATGGCTGTTATTTGCTAAAGCGGGCGTGATTTCTAGCTGGTTTTCAAAGTAAGTTACACTCATCATTGCTCGTTATAAATGACGACCGATTACATATTTATTACCCAAAGCTGGATAGTTTGTGAGCGGTTGTTAGTTGTTGTGAGCGCTAAGTACATTTTTATTACTCAGTCGCTCTTAAATATGGTTTAATTCGCATTCGTTAAAATAATAACAGATTTGTAGGTGTATGGCACAAGTGCGTGATGGTTTTCAAAGTCGACTAGGTTTTGTATTGGCAGCAGCCGGTGCAGCGGTAGGCTTAGGTAATATATGGGGTTTTCCTACGCAGGCTGCTAATCATGGTGGCGGCGCATTTTTACTGGTTTACTTTATCGTTATTTTTTTGCTGGCGTTACCTGCTTTGTACACCGAGCTGTATTTAGGTTACAAAGCCCAAGCTAACCCTGTTAAAGCGCTAAGCCAAGCATGGCAAGATCACGCCCCTAAAGTGGGAGCCGCAGCAGGCTATATTGGCCTTGCCGGTGCCATCGTTATGTTAAGTTTTTACTCAATTGTGGCCGGTTGGATGCTTTCCTACGCTATAGAGCCTATAAGTAGCTTTTTTGGCTTGCAGAGCTTGAGTGAGTTTTTACATAGTGACTCTATGTTACGTAATTTTATTTTTACGCCGCTTATGCTTATTCTAACCGCCAGTATTATTTTAAAAGGGGTGAAGTCGGGAATAGAAACCTGGTCACGCCGTTTAATGCCGCTTTTACTTGTTCTCCTTATTGGGCTTATTATTTATATTGCAACGTTAGATGGCGCAAGCGAAGGGTTTGCTGCCTATTTAGTGCCTGACTTTAGCAAAATACTCGACCCTGATTTAATTATTGCCGCAATGGGGCAAGCGTTCTTTTCGTTGTCGCTTGGGGTAGGCTGTATGATGATTTACGGCTCATATTTAAAACCCGGAGCTAACTTACCAAAATTAACCGCAAGTGTTGCCTTACTCGACACCAGCGTGGCGTTTTTGGCGGGCTTATTAATAATTCCGGCTATTTATGTTGCCCAGTACAATGGCGTTGAAGTATTTAATAACGGTAAATTAATTGGTGAGGGACAACTTATTTTTGCCATATTACCTGAGCTATTTGGCACTATGGGTGAAATTGGTTTATTGGTTGGCTTATTATTTTTTGTATTGATGTCGATAGCTTCAGTTACCTCAACTATTTCGTCAACTGAGATCCCTGTGGCATTTTTGGTTGAAAACCACAGTGTAGATAGAACCAAAGCAACATGGGCAGTCAGTGCTGTTGTGCTTATTTGTGCCAGTACCATTATTTTAAACTTTGATTGGTTGTTTGGTTTAGTGATTATGGTATTTACCCAATACCAATTGCCGTTAATGGGGCTGTTTTACTTTATAACGGTAGGCTGGCTATGGCAACGTGGTAATAAGCTTCATCAGGCAAGTTCTGGTGCACATTATTGGTTTGCTCAATACATTCGATTTGTCTGCCCAGTGCTAATGACCCTAGTATTTGCAAACGTTGCGTTTGGCTAGAACGCAATAATAACTAATCTGTTATTGATAACTAATAAAAGCGAACACTATATTTTGTTCGCTTTTTTGTTTTTTGATTTGGAGCGCTATAGCACTTCGTTTGTTAAGCTATTTCCTTGAGTAACCTCAAATGCATTTTGTAAGGTGATATTAGCGATTTCGGTTAGAGCTTCTTGAGTAAAAAAGCCTTGATGCCCTGTTATTAACACGTTTCTAAAACTCACTAAGCGAGAAAATATATCGTCTTGATTTATTTCTTCACTGTGGTTTTTAAAAAACAGCTCTGATTCTTGTTCGTACACATCAAGCCCTAAATACCCCAGTTTTTGTGATTTAAGTGCTTTAATACACGCTTGGCTGTTTACCAGCGCACCGCGCGAAGTATTAATGAGCATGACCCCGGTTTTCATTTTATTAAATGCAACGTCATCGATTAAATGATGCGTGTCTTCGCTCAGCGGGCAGTGCAGTGAAATTATATCGCTTTGGGCAAGTAGGGTATTTAAATCGGTAATAGTGTAATTGCCTGGTTTTGCAAAAGGGTCACACACTAAAACGTTAGCGCCAAAACCATTTAAAATGTTACACAGTGCCAAGCCTATTTTACCGCAGCCTATAATACCTATGGTCTTGTTATGTAAGTTAAAGCCAAGTAAGCCATTTAAATCAAAATTGTCTTCGCGTACGCGGTTATAAGCTTTGTGTGTTTTACGGCTGAGGGTAAGCATAAGGGCAACACAATGCTCCGCGACTGCCTCAGGGCTGTAGGCGGGTACGCGTAATACGCTTAAGTTATGCTGTTTGGCAACGGGCAAGTCAACGTTATTAAACCCCGCACAGCGTAATAAAATAGCGCTAACACCCAATGTGGCAAGTTGCTCAATTACCGCTTTATCAACAGAATCGTTGACAAATACGCACACAGCGTCAAAGTTTTTAGCTAATATTGCCGTCTGCGCCGATAAACTTTGCTCAAAATAAGTAATAGTGATGTTAGAAAAGCCATTTAAACTTTGCTCAAAAAAAGGGCGCTCATATTTCTGAGCACTAAAAAAAGCAATATCCATTAACTAGCTCCAAGTAATCAATTATTTTATTACCATAAACTATTCTTACTATAGATGCCTCACTCTTGTTGTTTTAATTACGACAGGATTATTTTAATACAGCCGAACGGACTCCTAAACGAGCGGTCGTCGGTTTTATAACGGGCACTGATTCTAAGCAGCTTGTTATTACATTATGTAATGACTCCGGTTTAGTTCGCGGTGCATAGCGAGCAACCAGCTGCCCTTGTGCATTAACTAAAAACTTAGTGAAGTTCCATTTTATTGCTCGGTTTTGTGCAATACCCCGTGTATGAGATTTTAAATAACTAAACAGTGGATGCGTATCTGGGCCATTTACCATGACCTTATTAAACACCTCAAAATTAATTGAAAAATGTTTTTGATAATAGTCTTTAATGGCCATTCCCTCTAATGGCTCATTTTTATCAAATTGATTACACGGAAAGGCTAAAATAGTAAACCCATCGTTTTTGTATTGTTGATATAGCTTTTCTAGCGCGCATAATTGCGCAGAAAAATGACATTTACTGGCGGTATTAACAATAAGAACCGCTTTTCCTTTTAGCTGACTCAAAGAAAAATCATCGTTATTACAAAGTGGTGCGTTAAATTGATAAATACTATCCATAGATTACCTACCTAATTTCCGTATGAGGGAAATTTTAAAAGACTTTCATTCGCTTTTTTAGCGGCCGATTGACATAATCGAGCTTATGTTTCTAAGTTATCAGTTAAATAGGTCATTTTTATGTCAGTTAAAATTGCATTTATAGGTTTAGGCGTAATGGGTTACCCAATGGCGGGGCATCTAGCAAAAGCGGGGCATAGCGTATGTGTTTATAACCGCACAGCAGCTAAAGCACAAAAATGGGTTGAAGATTTTAACGGTAGTTTTGCACCTACTCCGCGTGAAGCTGCAAGTGGTGCCGATATGGTATTTATGTGTGTTGGCAATGACGACGACTTACGGTCAGTGGTATACGGCGATGATGGCGTTTTAGCTGGTATGGAAAAAAACACGATTTTAATCGATCACACAACTACTTCTGCAGAAGTGGCACGTGAAGTTGCGGCAAAAGCGGCTTTACAGCATATCGACTTTATTGATGCGCCAGTATCAGGCGGTCAAGCAGGTGCTGAAAACGGGGTGTTAACCGTTATGGCCGGTGGCAACGAAACGGTATTTGCTAAAGCACAACCTATCATGGCGGCGTTTAGCCGTTTTAGCCAGTTATTAGGGGAAGTTGGCTCAGGGCAATTATGTAAAATGGTCAACCAAATTTGTATTGCTGGTGTAGTGCAAGGCTTAGCTGAGGGCTTACATTTTGCTAAACAAGCAGGGCTTGATGGCGAAAAAGTAATAGAAACCATTTCTAAAGGCGCAGCTGGTTCGTGGCAAATGGAAAACCGCTACAAAACAATGTGGGCAGGCGAGTACGAATTTGGTTTTGCTGTAGATTGGATGCGTAAAGATTTAGGTATTGCACTCGATGAAGCTAAAAATAACGGTGCAACGCTGCCAATGACTGCAACGGTCGATCAATACTACGCCGATGTGCAGGCACTTGGCGGCGGCAGGTACGATACCTCAAGTTTACTAGCGCGTATTGAAGCACTGCATAAAAAGTAATGTAATTGGTAAAAGTAAACTGTTCACAAAGAGGCTAAGAGGCGCTGCGCTTTTAGAGAAAGTGATACACATAAAAAATGAATGTTGGTTTTATGTTTTCTCATTCACCTCTCTTGTTGAGATAGGTTTTTGGTTTTTTACCTAGTAACAAAAAACGCGACACTTTTTGCTAAAGTGTCGCGTTTTTCATGGGTTATATACACTAAAGCAAATTACATGCTTTGCGCGTAGTTATACAGCGCTTTTAAAATTGTAAGATTTTTTTCGCTGTCGTCATGTTCATGCGCTAGGTTTTCAAGAGTGATCATAAAATCTTGCGCGCTGATTGAGGGTTGATCTTCGCCATGCATTAACTTGCTTTGGCAATATTGACGCCATTGATCAAGCTCTTGCTGGTTTAGCGTTTGTGGCCAGTTACGGGCGCGGTATCTAAATAATAAAGTATTGAATTTAGGGTCTTCAAATTCAAGCTTTAAACTTGCCAAGTCTTCAGGTTTTGCATCACGAATAATCGCAAATTTAGCTTTATCAGCATGGCTAGTAAAGCCATCATATAATAAGTAATCCACGTTTGTGGTGGCGCTGTAATCGCCTTGCTCGTTAAATACCTCAGTGACTTTATCGCGAAGCTCGGTATTGGCTTTTAAAATGGCTAAATTAGCCAAGCATTGCTCGCGGTCAATACCCAAGCGAGCAGCGTTTTCAGGCAGTAGCGTTTTAGCCGGTGCTAAAATAGGGCACTTGTTTAAATGCACCAGCTTTAAACCTACGGGTAAATCACCCTCTGCTAAATCTATACGTTTGGTGTATAAACGCTTGCGTAGCTCTTCTACATTTAATTCAAGTAATACCTGTGGGTTTTGGGTTAAATCAAAACAAATAACTGCGTTTTTATTAACAGGATGAAAGCTCATAGGTGCCACCCACGTGGTACAACCCTGGGTTGCTGGAATACGCGATGAGGTATGCACTAATGGGGTCATGTTAAACACGTCCACCAATTCAGCAAGGGCTTTTTTATTGCGCAAACTAAAAAAGAAGTGATACAGCTTAGGTTGCTTTTCTTTTATTAATTTAGCCAGTGCAATGGTAGCCGTTACATCACTTAATGCATCGTGCGCAGCGGCATGTTCAATACCATTAGCGACAGTTAAATGCTCAAGCTTAAAACTAGGGCTGCCATCTTCTTTTAACGGCCATTCAATACCCTCAGGGCGCAGTGCATAGCAGGCACGCACTAAATCTATTATATCCCAACGGCTGTTATTGTTTTTATATTCACGCTCATATGGGTCGTAAAAGTTACGATAAAAGCTATATCGGCTTACTTCATCATCAAAGCGAATACTGTTATAACCAGCCACACAGGTATTGGGCACGCTAAATTCGGCATGAATTTTAGCAATAAACTCAGCCTCAACTAAGCCTTTTTGCATCGCCACTTGTGGGGTAATACCGGTAATTAAACACGCCTCAGGATGCGGTAAATAATCCGCTTGAGGCTTACAGTACTCAATAAGCGGCTCGCCAATAATATTTAAATCAAGATCGGTGCGTACACCGGCAAACTGACTCGGCTTATCCTTTTGCGGGCTTGCCCCCCAGGTTTCGTAGTCGTGCCAATAGATTGTTGCTTGATTTTGCTCTTGATAAGCCATTTAAACACCCTATAAGTTAGCTTGAAACGGTTGGTATTCCGCCAAGTTACTAAATTTATGAATTATTTAGATTATGGCATAGGGTCACAGAGGTTTATAGGTTTGAATAAGGAAATCTATCAGCCAAAACATGATTTAAGCATGATTGATGTGATTATTTATTTTTAAGGGTATGCGTTAGAGAATTTATTTATAAACATAGTGCTTAATGTTATACACTTAAGCTAACTACTAATTAGCTTTAACAATATGAAAATAATACTAAAAATGATTTTATTTTGGGTATTAATCACCTCAAGCGTTGTGTTTGCTGAGCTTGCTAAAGTGCAAGTAAATGGCTTTGATATTGAATATGAAATGGCGGGTAGCGTTAAACACACTGTTTTACTTGAGGCAGGTGGCTCTGCCGGTTTAAGTGATTGGGATCCCATTTATAAAGCGATTACCAAGCATGCAAAAGTAATTCGTTATTCTCGAATTGGCAATGGCGGCTCAGCGCAAATAAAGAAAAACTATAGCTCAGAGGAGTATGCTGCTGAGGCTTTACTATTACTTAAAGCATTAAAAATTGAAGAGCCGGTGATTTATGTGGCGCATTCTTATGGAGCTTATATCGCAAGAGTATTTGCAGCAAGCTAGCCTGATAACATTAAAGCGTTAATGTTAATTGAACCCGCCTCAGAGCATGATGTTGATATTATGCGTAAGATTGATTTATCGCGCGCTGAAAAAGAAATTGCCGCTATAAAACGTGATGATATGAAAAACGGTATGTCAAATCAGTATGTAGACTTTTGGTCTAAGTGACCTTTACCCGATTACCCACAAATAGCTGATATTCCTGTGACGGTTATTGCCTCAGTTAAAAAGTATGAAAATCCGTCGGTGTTATTTTTACTGATAAAGGGCGTGAAATGTGGGGAGAACTGCATGCAAACTGGGCTAATGCTTTTCCTCAAGGTGAGACAGTGCTAACCGGTAAAAGTTACCACTATCCACAAAATGATGAGCCAAGAATGGTAAACGCGCAAATCAAAAAATTGCTAAAGCGTACTCATTAAATAAAAAGCTAAGGCAGTTTTTTAGATTGTTTAATCAGTTTAATTAAAATGATAGTGAGTACCGCTGCTGGAAGTAACCAAATAAAATCACTCATTGTTGTAACTTCTTATAGTAATTCACTTAAGCTTTAGTGCTTAAAAGTAAAGTTAGATCAAAACTTTGGACATAAAGCGTGGCTAAAGCCTTTTTCGGTTAGCAAAAAAGTGGCGCTGGGCGTCGAAAATATATATTCCTCATGAAGAAGAAACGCGATTGTTCCTTTTATTTGCTCACCTTGATGTTCTGAGGTGTCGCTAATTAATTGTTCAGGATCTAACTGGCTTGGACTTGGAAAGTTATTATAAAGATGCTTAAAAATTAACGTAGCAATTGTGTTAAAGGTATCGTTATTTTTCATTTTTTGAGAGTCCTTAATTTATATATGTAGCAACAAACTGGCTGTTTTAAATATGATTTTTAAATAATAACACATTAAAAATAGGTACATGATCATCCTGCTATTTTTTAAGCTTTAATTTTGCAAGCTGCTGCTTTCATTTATTAAAATGATGATTAATTGTTATGCTTACCCCGCTAAAAAGTACTGTGTGTTGCGCAAAATCATAAAGTGTAATTGAAGAGTTGTAAAAATACGTTATCATTGTAAAACAACATGTAAAATCAAGCAGGTACTTAGCTCACGCTGACCAAGTTCGAGTTAATAACATCAACAAGGCAAGCAAGGACAAATTATGACACCTATGAAACCTTTAGCACTGGCAGTGGCTATGGTTGTTTTTTCACATCCGGCACATGCAGAGACAGATCTTGATAAAGTAAAGCAGCAATTAAGCAGCTTACAAAAACAAGTGGAAATGCTGCAAAAGCAACTTGCAAAAGCAGAGCAAAAAAGTGAAAAATTAATCGAGCGCACCATTGAACAGAAAGAAGATATAGCTGAAGTTAAAGTAGCTAAACATGAACACAAGCCTCAGGGAATTAAAATTGGCGGTGCTGTTCGAACCAACTATAGCCACACCTCGTATGATGACGATAATAAAAATCGCGGTGGCGATTTTGATTTTGATATTTTTCGCTTAAATTTCTCAGGCGATGTGGGTGATGTAAAATTAAACGCTGAAATTCGCTTTTTTGATTATATGACCGCTGTTAAATACGCTTATGCAGCTTACGATTTTGCTGATGATTGGCAAGTTCAAGCAGGTATTACTCAGGTTCCTTTTGGTAACTGGCCTTACAATTCACATAACTACTTTTTCAGCACTAACTATTACGTTGGCCTTGAAGACGACCACGATTTAGGGGTGTTATTTAAGCGTAAAATTGCCGATAACTGGCAGCTTGATTTAGGCTTTTTCAAAAATGATGAATTAGGTGGTGTTGATGGTTATGTAGATAACCGCAGCGATCGCTATTCTTACGACATTGTTGGTTTTAGAGAAGCCGGGGATGGTGTTTATGCCGATCCTGGTGCCATAGATGCCGATGGAAATCTGTTAGGTAACCCTATCGGTGAATACAATACGTTCTCAGGCCGTTACGGCTATCACCTAGAACATGAAGGTGGTAAAACTGAAATTGGTGTGTCGGCACTTGCTGGTGGCTTGCATGATGGTGTTGACCGCGCAGGTGATTATAACGCATGGGCATTACATTTAAACAGTAATATGGGCCCTTGGAACTTGCAATTACAACATGGCGAATACAACTACGATATTGATAACGTAAACCGTATTGCTGTGGGCGCTTACTCGTTTTACGATAGCATGGCAGCGGAAGCAACTATGTCGAGTGCAAACGTAGCATACAGTGTGCCGGTGCAATGGGGCGCAGTAACAAACTTACAGTTTTATAATGACTACAGCGCTATTTACGACAAATCAGACAACAGCAAAGATACCTGGATGAACGTAACCGGTTTCTCGGTCGCTGCAGGTGGTTTATTTACATACTTTGACTTAGTTCATGGTAAAAACATGCCGTTTGTTGGTGGTTCATTAGCGGGCGATAGCAGCGAAACTGAACGCCGCTTCAACATTAATATTGGCTATTACTTCTAATAAGCTAGTATTCAAAGCACACGTCTATATACCGGGCGTGTGCTGCTTTGGTTTTAAAAATTATTTTTACCCTACCAATTTCAGCACCTACAAATTGATAAATCTTTAAGCAACTTCTAGTATAAAAGTTCAAATGGAATAAAATAAATAATCCATATAGCTTAGCTGGAGGCTAGACATCGATGATTGTCGTTAATGAGCAGGTATTATCAGATGTAAATAAAAACTTTATTATTCCCCCAAAACCACAAGTTTTAAATGACCTTGAATTATTAGCATCTGCACAAGAGCCCTCGCTTTGAGACGCCGCAGAAATCATTGCTAAAGATGTGGCTATAGCGTCTGCTATTTTAAAAATTGTTAATTCACCCGCTTATGGCTTAGTACGTAGTGTGTCTGATATTAAACAAGCCATCATGTTTTTAGGTTGGAATGGCATAGAAGCACTTATTCCTGCGCTTAAATTAAAGCAAATGTTTTTACAAAAAACATGTTGTATTAGTTTAGAGCGTTTTTGGGATAACGCGTCTGAAATTGCTAATGTAAACATGATTGTTGGACAGCGAGTAAAAAATAAAATTCCAGTTGAATACTTATACACTCTCGGTTTATTTCATGATTGTGGCATAGTTCCGATGGCGATTAAATATGACGACTACGTCAATGTGCTGCATGGTTCAAATAGAAGCAGTAAAGAAAGTTTAGTTGATATTGAAGATCGTGTTTATGGCGCTAACCATGCCATTATCGGCTATTACTTAGCATCGAGTTGGCATTTACCAAGAGATATTTGCCAGCTTATTCTACGCCATCATGATTTAAGTTTACTTGAGGACACATCCGATCCTAATCAACAGCTCTGTTTTTGTGTGTTAAAGCTCTCTGAAAGCATAGTAAATAGTATTTTACGTGATGAAAAAATTAAAGATTGGGAGCGCCTTGAACCGTTTATATTTAAAAAGTTAAATATGTCTGAAGATGAATATATTGATTTACAAGAAGAAGTTATTGATTACTTAAATCAGTAAATAATCATGCCGGGTTTGCAGCCTAGTTAAACGAGCGGTTATTTGTCGCTTTTATTAAAACGAATATGCTCAGTTTAATTAGACTAAAGTCTATAGGTTAGTTTTTTTCACTTATTGGTTTGTTTTTAATCGTTTGTCGAGATTAAGTAAACACTCTAAAGTTTAGTTGTCGGCAACAAGCACGACTAACCAAATAGGAAACTAATCATGAAACGCTCACTTATCAAAACCATCGCTCTTGGCTCTTTATTAACTTGCTCAGCTGCTGTAATGGCTGATCAAAGTGACTACAAGTTAATGGTTATTGAAGAGGCTGCAACAGCCCCACAAGAATTCGAAGTTGCATTTAACAGTTGTGCATTAAATGTAAAATCAAAAAACTACAGCCAAGCTGAAGAAATTTGTTCAAAAGCAATTACATTATTACAGCAAAGTACAGGCCCACGTTTTAAAGTACACGTGAGCTGACTTCATTTGCTTTAAGTAACCGCGGTGTTGGCCGTTTAATGGCTAAAAACGAAACCGCAGCGTTATCTGACTTTTACGAAGCACAGCAAATATCAGGTAACGAGTTAGTGTCGCACAACTTAACACGTGCTAAGCAAGATCTTGCTTTATAACATCTATTTGTGATTAAAAAAGCCCATGCTAATTTAGTTAGCATGGGCTTTTGCATTTATGTAGTTGGCTTATTTCATGTCTGTAAATTATTGTCGATTAAAAGTTGAGTCAATTTTTTTAATCCTTTACCTTTGTTGGTTATTTTCCATGCAAGGTATAAGTCTTGAATAGGACGTGGTTCAATGAGCTCCACAACATGAAGTTTTTTAGCTTTAATATGTTCAGCAATAAGGTTTACTGGTAAATAACCAATCCCGATTCCCGATAAAATAGCGGTAATTTTTTGTTTTACGGAGCTTACATAAAAACGTTGACTACCTTCGATTAAATTAGCTGACCACGGAATACTTTGTTTTGCAGAGTCATGAACTATCACTGTGGTGTATTGACCTAGATCACTAGGCTTGATGGGTTTTCGCTCTTTTGCTAAAGGGTGGGTTGGGTGAACCACAAGTACATTTTGAATATCCGTTATTTTCACTGCCTTGATCCCTTTTTGAGCAGGCACGGGGGCGGGTGCACCAATCACTAAGTCAACATTGTCTTCTATTAACGCCTCCCATGTACCGCTCATTACCTCTTCTTTTACATCAATTTCAATGCTTTTATGTTCAATTAAAAATTGTTGCAAAGCAGCAAAAACATTAGTTACGTCAATAATTGAGTCACAAGCAATCCGTATTCTAGGCTCCCAGCCATTAGCTATGGTTTGTGTTTGCTCCGATAAATTATTTATAGCATTGAGCACCTTACGCCCCTCGCTCAGTAAATGTTTACCTGCGGGGGTTAAAACTGCTCGCCGACCTTGGCGCTGAAACAAAGTTACATTTAATTGCTCTTCAAGTTTATTAACAATATACGACAGGGCTGATGGCACTTTATTAAGTTGCTCTGCAGCGGCTGCATAACTGCCACGATGCTCAATGGCGTCTAATACCAGTAAAGCTTCTATGCTAATAGGGGGTGTATTCATCATCATACCAAATATTAACTATTCAAAATATTTGAACATATAAAGCAAATAATAGGAGTTATTTAATTTTAATTCAACTTATACAATAGCTGCATAATCAACAGAAACAATACAGGTAAACATTATGACGATTAAAAATATCACAGCTGCCATCACAAAAACTGAACAGTCTTTTGCAACACTACCATTAAGGCTTATTGCAGGATTAGTGTTTAGTGCTCATGGGGCACAAAAACTGTTTGCGTGGTTTGGTGGCTATGGCTTGGAAGGCACAGGGCAATGGATGGAGTCGATAGGCTTAGCACCGGGCTATTTAATGGCATTAATGGCGGGTGGCGCTGAATTTTTTGGTGGATTACTACTCATCGTTGGTTTGCTGGTGCGTCCTGCGAGTTTTGTACTGGCTATCACTATGGTGGTTGCTATTTTTACAGTACATGTAGATAACGGCTTATTTATGAGCAACAACGGTTACGAGTTTGGTTTATCGTTGTTGGCAATTACCTTGGCCTTATTTATTCAAGGGGCTGGAAAGCTATCCCTTGATGGAAAAATTTATCACAAATTAAACCAATAAGCTGATCACATAACTGATTGAACTTTAAGCTGCCAATCTGCGTAAGGTTGGCACATTCTACATACTGAGGAGACGGACATGGGATTACTTGTTAACGGTGAATGGGTCGATAAATGGTACGACACCGAAAAAAGCGACGGTAAATTTGTACGCCAAGACAGCCGTTTTAGGGATACTATTTCATCAGCGCCACAAAGCAAATTTACCCCTGAGGCGGGGCGTTATCATTTATATGTATCGCTGGCGTGCCCATGGGCGCACAGAACGATTATTTTTCGTAAATTAAAGCAGCTCGAAGACATTATTTCTATGAGTATTGTTGAAGCTCCCATGATGGAAAACGGCTGGGAATTTGGCGAGCAGGGCGATCCACTTTATAACTTAGATTACGCCTATCAATTGTATTTAAAAGCCGATCCTAGTTATGAAGGGCGGGTTACTGTGCCGATTTTATGGGATAAAAAAACGCAAACTATTGTAAATAATGAATCAATAGAGATCATTCGTATGCTTAATAGTGCGTTTAATGAGCTCACTGGCAATACTGATGATTATTATCCAGAGCCACTTCGTGAAGAAATCGAAGCCGTGAATACCCGCGTGTATAACACTATCAATAACGGCGTATATAAAGCCGGTTTTGCTACTACACAAGAAGCTTACAACGAGGCTTACACCGCACTATTTGATAGTTTAGACTGGCTAGAAGCGCGTTTAGCTAAGCAGCGCTATCTCGTTGGTGATGTTATTACAGAAGCTGATTGGCGTTTATTTACAACCCTCATTCGCTTTGATGCGGTGTATCACGGGCATTTTAAGTGTAACCGTCAAAAATTAAGCGAGTTTCACCATATTAGCAATTACGTTAACGAGCTGTACCAAGTACCGGGTGTTAAAGAAACAGTCGATTTAGAATACACAAAGGTGCATTACTATGTAAGCCACTTAACGATTAATCCAACACAAATAGTACCGCTGGGTGCAAAGCATAATTTTGATGCTCCACACGACCGTGAACGTCCATATTAATTAATGTTTATTCTTTTTGAGGAAAGACCGTGATCAATCATTATCCAAAGAATAGTTTAGGCAGTGCCGATCACGGTTGGCTTAAATCTAAACATCATTTTAGTTTTGCACATTACTATAATCCGGCACGTATGGGCTTTGGTACATTACGCGTTGTTAATGATGATTGGGTTGCACCTGAAATGGGTTTTGGAGCGCATCCACACAAAAATATGGAAATTATTAGTTTCATACGCAGTGGTGCCATTACTCATCAAGATAGTATGGGTAATAAAGGCATAACCGAGCAAGGTGAAGTGCAGGTAATGAGTGCAGGCACAGGTATTGTGCATTCTGAGTATAATCGTACCAATGAGCCACTTACTTTTTATCAAATTTGGATTCAAAGTAATAAACAAGATGTGCCGCCGCGTTGGGAAAGTAAAAAATTTCCGACCGATGTAGCTAACGAGCTTACGCTTTTAGTGTCGGGTTATGCAGAAGATGCGGGTAACACCTTATTTATCAGTCAACAAGCACGCATTTATGGTGGAAAGATTGCAAAAGGTAGCACCATCACTCAGCGTATTGATCATCAAGCTTATGTACTTGCATCTGATGGTGTATTTACTGTAGATGACAAAAGCAGTGTAATTACCATGAACAAAGGGGATGGTGCTGAGGTCACTCATGCTGATTTTATCACGCTAACTGCAACAACAGAGTGTGAAATAATTATTATTGATACACTAGCCTAGGCTATTCGGCTTAGTTGGGTTTATCTTAATGGCGCAGTAAACGCTGCGCCATTGTTTTACAAGCTTACAACACTATACCTTAAAGCTATCTACTTGCGATTTCATTTGTTTGACTGTTTTTAAAAGAATCTGATGACGCTTTTACATTGTTATTTAATCGTTGGATCATTGTATCTATTTCATCGGTGCTTTGTTGTGTACGGGTAGCCAACGTTCTAACCTTATCAGCGACAACGGCAAACCTTCGGCCTTGCTCACCAGCTCTGGCAGCCTCAATCGCGGCATTTAACGCTAATAAGTTAGTTTGTGAAGCGGTCTTTGACTTGTTCAGCATTTTCTAAAAACTCTGCTTTATTGGTCTCATTATCGTCTGTGGCACTGAGTAGATTTTCCTGTGCAATACGTGCTTGGTATATGTCTCTGTCAGCATTTAAAATAACGGTAACGGCTTCAAAAAAAGGTTTCGGTTTGCCTTTTCATCGCGTTGTCTTGTATGTAGAGTAAATATTAGTCACAGTAGGAAGTTATGTTAAGGAAATAGATAAATTGATTGGTTGTTTTTTGTTCTACTTTAACGCGTTGAAAATTTTACCGCCAGATTTATTATCCTTACAGCGCGTATTACCTTAAAATAGCGTTAATTGGTTCATTTTTATAAAGGAATTCTGCTGTTAATGAATTCTATTTTCCCCAGCGTATTTGGCCGCCTGTTTACCCCACACCTCGCTGTTGATATTAATCAACAAGGTTTAGTCATTAACAACAAAAAGCTCACAGATACACTGAATTGGTGCGATTTAACCTCGCCTATTTGTTATGAATATGGGGTGCTTGGACAAACACTACGTTTTTCAACACAGTCTGGGCAGTATCGAGTGTGGATGAGGGCTTATGGCAGTCACCGAATACTTAAAGCCAAGACGGATCAGCTATGGGTCAATAATAATATTGAACCATTAAATGAGCTGCTAGAAAATATTAACCAATTTGCACATCATCAATTTTTGCGTCAATCCTATGTGGCAGATATAAAACAGCGCGTTAAACAACAATACAACCGCTGGTTACCTTGGATAAAAAAGAGTGAGGCATTGGCAGTCGTTAGCACGCAAATAAAACTACTCGAACAATATAGTCAGTGGAGCGATTCATTAACTCGCTTTTTACAGCATAAATACACACAGACACAGTTGCAGCGTTATGCTGGTTTTTTCGATAACGTTGAAGCAAACCCACTTACTGAAAAGCAAAGACGGGCATGTATTATCGATGACGATAATAACCTCGTATTAGCCGGAGCCGGCACAGGTAAAACTAGTGTAATGGTGGCGCGAGCGGGCTATTTAGTTAACAGTGAGCAAGCGAATTACGATGATATTTTATTACTCGCCTATGGTAAGCAAGCTGCCAGTGAAATGGACGAACGTATTAAAACTAAGCTGAAAACACAGGCTATAAAAACCGCCACTTTTCACAGCTTAGGTTTAACAATTATTGGTGAGGTTGAGAGAAAAACGCCTAAAATATCTAAACTTGCTGAAAACGAAACAGCTAAAATAAAATGGGTTGAAAGGTGTTTTGAATCGCTTGCTAATGCTAAGCCACAGTATGCTAAAGCATTGGTAAACTATATAAATAACAATCTTAATGACGTTAAAAGTGGGTTTGAATTAAGCACTGCAAAGCCTAATCATATAGCGCTTCTAAAAGAGATAAAAGCTGGCGGTTATTTAACCAAATTAGCGACATTATTTAGTCAATTAATTAGCGTGTATAAAACAGCAAATATGACGCTTGAGAACGATTCAAAGCAGATACAGCAGGCTTGGAAATTATTAAAGCCATTATTAGCCAACTATAACCATTATTTAGATACTCAAGGTGAAATAGACTTTGACGATATGATTCTCAAAGCCCTCGATTATGTTAATACAGGAAAGTTTATATCACCTTGGCGTTATATCATGGTTGATGAATTTCAAGATATATCGCCTACGCGTGCGGCGTTGGTTAAAGCGCTGCGCGATAGTAAGCCTAGAAGCTCATTGTTTGTAGTAGGCGATGACTGGCAAGCTATTTACCGTTTTAGTGGTGCTGATATGCGCCTTACCACAGAATTTGCCGTACATTTTGGTTTTACCACACAAACCATATTGGATGTTACGTTTCGTTTTAATAATAAAATTAGTGAGGTTGCTTCATGTTTTATCATGAAAAACCCTGCCCAGTTAGCTAAGCAAATTAACTCGTTATCACAAGTGACAGAGCCCGCTATTAGCGTATTAAAAACAGCGAATGTTGTCTCAAGCAAAAATACAAAAATAGCTGAGCTAAATAATGGGGCACTTGCCCATTTACTCGACACTATCAACAAAAATAAGCCCGCTGTTGTGTATTTACTGGCACGCTATCGCTTTCAGTTACCTACTAAAGCCGATATTAACGCCTTGCAGCACACCTTTGCTTCATTACAAATTGAGTGTGATACCTTTCATGGTTCAAAGGGTAAAGAAGCCGATTATGTAGTTATATTAGGTATGCATGGCGGGCAATTTGGATTTCCAAGCACTAAGCCATCGCCTGCAATGTTAGAAGCTCTCTTACCCGCTAAAGATTTGTATGCCCATAGCGAAGAGCGACGCTTATTTTATGTGGCGCTCACTCGTGCTAAACACAAGGTGTTTATCATAAGTGATGACAACAACCGCAGCTGTTTTGTTGACGAGCTCATAAACGAGCATCAAATTGAGCTAAAAGAGTTAAAAAACATAAGCAGTACAGTGTTAGCGCAGGTAAAAACCGCTTAGTGGCAAACGAATAAGCTTAAGCGGTTTATCGCGTTAGTTAACCTGCAACAGGGGTGTTACCTGTAGGTATTTTTTTCATACTTTTTATGAGCATATAAATACAGGTGGTAATTAAACAACCACCTAAATAAATAAGCACACCATGGCTTGCATCAGAAAAATGTGTTGCCAACAACGGGCCTAATACAGAGCCGACACTGTAGCTGAGCAGCATTATTTCAGTGGCTGACACTATTTTTGCCATAGGTAAGGAGTCACACGCTAAAGTAATTGCAATCGGATAAAGTGCAAAACTACACGCACCTAATACAAAGTAACTTACAACTAATCCGCCAAAGCTATGTGCGTTTAATACTCCCATTACGCTGGCAGCACCAACAAAACAAAAAATAGCCATAAGTAAGCTTTTTATAATACGGGTTGATAAATAACTCACTAAAGGTTGCACCAGCATACCACCTAAAATAATCACCGCCATAAGTAAGCCGGTATATTGGGCTTGATCAGTTTGCGCGGCTATATAAACTGGTAATAACCCGTAAATAGGGCCTAGTAATAATCCCGATACTAAACAGCCTAAAATAGCAGGGCGGCTTAGAGTTTTTAACTCTTTAAGTGGCAGCTTTTGTAATTGCTGAGCATTAGGTTGGCCTGTGGTAATTAATAATGGAGCTAAAATAGCCAACGCCAAAAGGGCTACGACAAATAAATACGGTACGGCACCTTCAGTGCCAAGCGGTGTGATTGCTAATTGCCCCACAGCGCTGCCACCATATAAAGAGGTCATATATAAACCTAAGCGTTTAGCTCGCGCCTTAGGAGTATTTGCCATTAACAACCACGACTCAACCACGACAAATACTCCCGCAACAGCAATACCAGCAATAAAGCGAGCAGTTAACCACATAGTGGCTGTAGGGGAAATGATCTGTACAATAACACTGATGATCAGCAACATTAAAAATGCGATAAATGCCATACGGTGGCCAATTTTTACTACCACACGCTCAATACACAGCGCGCCAATAAGTAAACCAAAATAAAAGACGCTGGCAAGCCAAGGCGCAAGATCAATACTTAACTTAAAAGCACTCAGTGATAACGGGATCAGGCTCATTAAAAAGCCCGAAGCAATAGCAAAAAAGGATAAACCAATAACAGGGGCTAAAGGATTATTTGATTTACTATTAGCGGCAAGTTCCACCATTAGATTATTCCGATAAAAAGGGTTTAAATAATTGCTGATTTAGGTGTGATAGTGGCGCGATTATTTGAAGCAGATTAATTTGGCTGCGAATTTATGCTGCTTTTTATACCAAGTAAAGTGTTTTTTAATTGCTCAATCAAAATAATTTTTAAAATGTTTTTTTACGTAAACTAATCGCTTAATTGCAATCTGATTGTAGAAATAAGTTAGCGTTTTTGTTTTATATTTGTTGAGTTTTTAAAAAGGGTAATAACTTAATAATGGCGGGGCATAGTTAAAAAATAAAAGCCCATGTTGGGCTTTATTGGTGTTTATTTTAGTGCATGGCAAGCGCAAACTTATGGTACAAACCAATACCAACAATCACATTAAACGGAAACGTTACCCCTAAAGAGCTCAGCATAGCTAGGCCAATATCAGCCTTGGGAACGGCTGCTTTAATCGCCGCAGGGGCTGCAATATAGGACGCACTAGCCACTAAACTACCGAGTATCACCACCGAGCCTAATTCTAATTTTAATAGTGTGCCTACAGCCACGCCGATAGTACCTAAAAATAGCGGAGTAATAATCGCAAATGCAGCGAGTCTCCAATGCTGCCAAGGAAATGGGCGCAGAGTTTGCGCAGCCACTAAACCCATTTCAAGTAAAAACAATGCCAGTACTACTTTAAAACTACTGGTTAAAAGACTGGTTACTTGGCTGCCTTGCTGTGTGCCATACATCATTCCGATGATCACACCGCCTACCAATAAAATCACGCTTTTGTTAGTGAGTGTTTCGTGCCAAAGCGCTTTGAGCCACAGTGTATTACTTTGGCTATGTTGTTTGTCGAGTTTACGATACAGCATTAAACCGACAATAATGGCAGGTAATTCGAGCATCACTAAATACAGTGTAACCTCAGCACCTACCTCTAATTTAGCTGACTCTGCATAAGCCAATGCAACTGCAAAGGTACCTGCGCTTACCGAGCCATAATGCGCAGCAATACTGGCGCTATTGGCCACACTGAGTCTAACAACATATTTTAAAATAGGGTAAAGAGTAAGGGGAATAAGACCACCGAGTAACATAACCGAGGCCATTTCAGGAAGAAGTTGCCAGCTTAAGTTACCATGCAGCACCATGCCACCTTTTAACCCTATGGTGAGCATTAACAATAGACTTAGTGTGTCATAAGTGGCTTTAGGTATTGCTAAATCAGAACGTAAAATCCCCGCCACTAATCCTAAAATAAAAAACATTACGACGATATCAGGCACACTGTTCTCCTTTTTGTTAGTTACTCAATTTGTTAAGCGGCGCTATTGTAAGCCTATCTTTGTATAGTAAATAATAAAATGAATGATAGTATCTTATAGATAAAAATCTATGAGGTGAATAATGAACACAAGGCAGCTATCATTTAGGCTACTCGAAGTCTTTATGAGTGTAGTTAAAACCGGCTCCATTAGCGAAACAGCTCGGCAATTGCATTTAACCCAGCCTACCGTTTCTTTGCAAATTAAGCGCTTACAAGAAGCCGTTAATGAGCCTTTAATTGTTATGCAACAGCAAAAATTACAGGTTACCGAGGCTGGCTTACAATTATTTAGAACTTGTGAGCAAGTGTTTGGGCACTTTGATGATTACCAAGACTATTTAGCCGAGCTTAAAGGCGGGGAGCGCGGGCGCTGTAAAATTGCCATGGTAAACACTGCACAATATATTTTGCCTAAGTTACTTGGGCCTTACAGTAATGCCCATCCCCATATAGAGCTGCCATTAGAAATTGGCAACCGCTCTGTAGTGTTAGCGCGTTTTGAGCGTGGAGAAGACGATATTTATGTGTTTAGCCATCCACCATCACTTGAACATGCCCAAGCTGCGCGTTTTTTACATAACCCCTTGGTCTTTATTGTGCCGCTTGATCATCCGCTTGCCGATGTAAAAGCATTAACATTAGCTGATTTAATGCCATATCGATTTTTATTAAGAGAGCCAGGCTCTGCTACGCGTATGCTTTTTGAAAGCGAATTACAAAGCCGTGGTTTAGTCCTTAGCGATAGCGTGCAAATGGCCAGTAACGAAGCCATACGAGTTGCTGTTTCCTCGGGAATGGGGATTGCTGTGCTTTCCCATCATGTATTACCAAAAGGCGATAACAGTTTTAAAGTGCTCAATGTAACCGACACCTGCTTAGCCAGCCATTGGTATTTTGTAGTGCGCACAGACAGGCATATTTCTCATGCTGCGCGCAGCTTTTTAAAATTTGCCCAGCTGAATTTAGAGCAATATCTCGATAAGCAATGGGTGCGTAATGAGCTAAATGGGCTTAATTTACATTAGGGTCTGTTGACCTTTCAAGATTAAATTTGCAGCAGTCTGTTTGGTATTTAGGCAAGGCAGAGCCTATGTAGTGTG
>NZ_JASDDE010000039.1:0-37848 GCF_030407565.1 Pseudoalteromonas sp. APC 3694 | reverse complement strand
AATAAGCGATCAAAGTTAATGCAATTGGGTGATCAAAGCTGGAGAGAATATGCAAAATTTATTGACTGACCAATTATTCTTATTTTAATTATCAGGTAAAGTCTAAATCAATAAGATAATTAAGTAACCCTCTACTTTTAGCTATTACTTAATTAGATTTATAACTAGCCCTTATAAACTCAACAACCCTTCTACCCATTCTAAAACGAGGCGAGTATTTCGGGTTTGAAAGCGCTGCTTATTAGGTATGTAGTAGCAAAAGTCAGATTCAACTACGTGGGTATTAAAGTTTTTAAGTAACTCGGTGTCTAATAATCGTTGTACTAGCGTGGTTGAGCAAAAAACCAGTCCTGAGTCTGCCATAGCTTCTTGAATACCAAATAGCTCTTGGTCAAAGGTTTTAATACTAAATAACGCAGGGTCTAAATTGTTTTGAGCAAGCCATTGTTTAATTGGAGGCTCACTCAGCGCATTGTTTTTCCATTTAGTGGTATAGAGCGTAACTGGGCCATTTTGCCATGGGATATCCGCGGCTTTGTATGAGCCGAATACGTTAAATTGTTCGGTTTTTATAATGTCATCAGCGTTTATATTGCGCTGCTGGCCAAAGCGAATCGGTAAGGTGTGTAATTGCTTATCAACGGCTTCACTGGTTGATATATCTACTTCAAGATTGGGCTGACTTTTTGATAGCTGCTGTAATGCGGGTATTAAACGCAGTGCGGCCATTGATGACGTAGTGGTTATTTTAACGGCGGTGCCTTTAGCTTGTACGGTAGCTAGCGCTTGATTAATAAGGTTAAAGCCGTTGCTTGTTGCTTCACTTAAATATTCACCTGTGGGGGTAAGAGTGATTTTTCTAACTTGGCGGTAAAATAAATCGACGTTTAAACGGTTTTCAAGGTTATTTATATGATGCGAAATCGCGGTTGGCGTGAGCGATAGTTCATCCGCGGCGGCTTTAAAACTGCCTAAACGCGCCGCAGCTTCAAATGCTTTGAGTGCTTGTAGTGATACTTGCATGGGGATTATTCACACCAAATAGAATTTACTTATAGATGAGTATAACTTATTTATAGTTAAGGTTTACTCGTTTGTGAAATATGCCTGTTAGTAAGATGATTAACCTACATTTACTAATAGGATAAACAGTATGACTACCCTACTTCACGTTGATGCAAGCGTAAGAGCTGTTAAAAACGACAACCCAGATCACGATTCAATCTCTAAAAATATTGCTAAGCATTTTATTGATAGCTTTGCAAAGCGCCAAGCTATAGATGAGTATTTTTATCGTGATGTTGGTGTGAATCCTCCGTCTTTTATTACCCAAGACTGGATAGGCGCAGTATTTACACCTGAGAATAAAAAAACTGCAGAGCAACAGCAGTTACTGGCCTTGTCAGACACATTAATCGCTGAAATTGCCGCTGCCGATATTATTGTGATTTCCTCGCCTATGTATAACTACGGTATGCCCGCACAGTTAAAAGCATGGTTTGATCAAGTGATACGTATAAACCAAACTTTTGATTTTGATCTTGCTCGTGGGGATTTCCCACTGCAGCCTTTGCTGGACGGTAAAATATTGGTTGTGATCACCTCAACCGGTGAGTTTGGTTTTGAGCAAGGTGGCATACGTGAGCATATGAGCCATTTAGTGCCGCACTTACGTACGTTGAGTAAATATTTAGGCGTGAGCACCATTCATGAAATTGCCTCAGAATATCAAGAGTTTGCCGATGTACGTCATCAACTATCGCTCGATAATGCTTATAGCCAAGCAGCAGTTCTAGGGGGGCAGTTAAGTAATCAATAATATAAAAATACCGCATTTACCTTGCGGTATTTTTAACGAAACCGTAACGGGGGTTTACAGTAACTGCACAAGCGCGGGTGCTGTTACTGTACTTTATTAACTGATAAGGTGATTAATATTGAGTAGTAAAATTGCGCTTTAGAAACGATTTAAACAGGAGTCATTAATGGCAACTACACTGGCGTTTGATGTATACGGTACGCTTATAAATACCCATGGCGTAGTGTCGTTACTTGAAGATATGGTTGGTGATAACGCGCACGCATTTTCAACTACTTGGCGTGAAAAACAGCTTGAATATTCGTTTAGACGCGGATTAATGCAAAACTATGTGCCGTTTTCGGTGTGTACTGAGCAGGCACTGAATTATGCGTGTTTACTGCACAAGGTAACTTTAAGCGATGAGCAAAAAGCACAGTTATTAGCACGCTATAAAACCCTCCCCGCATTTGATGATGTAAAAGCAGGGCTTGAGAGCTTAAAAGCACAAAACTATCGGTTATTTGCGTTTTCTAATGGCGCTGCTGATGCGGTAAATACTTTGCTCGAAACGGCAGGCATAAGTGAGCTTTTTGAAGGTGTAGTGAGCGCCGATGATATTAAAACTTTTAAACCCAACCCCGGTGTTTATAGTCATTTTTTACGTCAGGCACATTCAACAGGTGCTAATACCTGGCTTATATCGAGTAATCCGTTTGATGTTATTGGGGCGTTATCGCATGGTATGCGTGCTGCGTGGATACAGCGCTCAAATGAGGCTATTTTTGATCCTTGGGAAATTCAGCCAACTACCACAGCAACTGATTTAGTTGATTTAAAAGCCAAATTAGTAAGTTAAAAACGAGCCCCTTTTTTGAGCCTTATCAAAAATCAACGCTGTAAAGGGGCTTTACGGGCGCTGATTTGGGTGCCCTAGCTTGCTTTTATTGCGTCAATAACGCTATGCATACGCTTTGCTAACGGCCTATTTCGGTGATTGCACACATAAATATTTTCGCTAATTGGATTTGTTAAATGATGCGTTTTAATAAGCGCAGGTTTATTAAAAGCACTTACTGCGTGTGCGGGTAAAACCGTAAAACCCAGCCCTAAACTTACCGGCTCCAGTATTAAACTTATTTGGTTAGAAAACCCCGTTTGCTTAATTTGATCAACATGTTCAAATTCACTGTAGTTTTCGCTAAGTAAAAGCTGTGCATGATGTTTTGCATCGGGGTGGCTAATAAAGCCCAGTTCATTTAATGCGCTCCATGTTGGGTTTTTTATTGCGGCCGGAGTTACCAATAGTAAAGGTTCTTGGCCTATTTTATGGCTGGTTACTTCGCTAAGGGCTGGCGCTTGAGTTAAAAAGCCAATATCGGCACTATGGTTTGCCACTGCTTGTTCAACACTGGTATTTGGAGCAAAGCGGTAATCTATAATTAGCTCCTTGTGCTCTACTTGCAGTGCTAATAGTTGATTGTAAAACTGCAGTCCACAACTGCCTGGCGACTGTATTTTAACTAAACCGCTGTATGGTGAATCATCTTTTAATTGTTGTTCTAAAAACTGCCATTCTTTGAGTAACTGACTACCCTGCTGATATAAATTTTGACCCTGAACGGTAAGCGTAAATTGTTTACCGTGGCGCTCAAGCAAGGCGCAATCTACTTGCTGCTCTAACTTTTTTATATGTTGGCTTACGCCTGACTGGGTCATATAAAGGCGCTCGGCGGTTTGGGTAAAATGGTTTACCTCAACCAAAGTGCAAAATGTATTTAGCCATGCCGGGTTTATCATTACAAAATATACTCAAAATGATGATTAATGATAATTTTACTTAATGTTGGTCAGTTCGTAAACTCACTCCATCAACTAAACATAGTTAAGTAGGAGTATTTATTATGAGTCATACCTATCCACGTAGTTTTTCGCACATTGGTATTTCAGTACCGGATGTTGAAAAAGCCGTAGAGTTTTACACTAAGATGATGGGCTGGTACACCATAATGGAGCCGACTGTGATCACTGAAGATAACAGCCCAATTGGCGAAATGTGTACCGATGTATTTGGTCCAAATTGGGAAAAATTTAAAATAGCGCACCTTTCAACAGGCGACCGTATTGGTGTAGAAATTTTTGAATTTAAAGACCAAGAAAACCCTAAAGACAACTTTGAATACTGGAAAACCGGTATCTTCCATTTCTGTGTACAAGACCCAGATGTAGAAGGCTTAGCGGATCGTATTGTTGCTGCAGGTGGTAAAAAACGTATGCCAGAGCCACGTTACTATTACCCTGGCGAAAAGCCGTACCGCATGATCTACATGGAAGACCCGTTTGGTAACATCCTTGAGATTTACAGCCACAGCTACGAGCTTATATACAGCGCAGGCGCTTATTAAACTTAGCTAGTCTAAAAAAGTTTAGCTAAAAACAAAGGCCGCAGTATTTATTACTGCGGCCTTTTTGTGCCTAAAAAGAATACATTGCCTAGGTGTATTAGTGCTGATAACGTGATAAAACAAAACTACTTATAACTCCATGTTTTAAATTTAGGACAATAATGAACATTTCATTGGAAGATGTCACCTCTGCTAATTACGAAGAGGTATGCGATTTAGACGTTACCAAAGCGCAACAAGATTACGTAGCGAGTAATATGTGGTCGTTAGTTGAGTCTCATTATAATGTTGGGCATACCTGTAAAGCGAATTAACCTGAACTCTGGATAATAAATCTATCTCAAGCAGTTATTTTCAGCGCTAACTTCGTTGAATTTACTTGCAATAGGCTAGCTATTGACGCGTAATTTCGCCTTGTTTTCACTGGAAATCTCTGGCTAGAGAGAATAAGCATAAATATCACTTTTTACTCAATACGTTAGTAAATCTCTCAACCAGAGTTCAGGTTATTTACCAAAATAATGAGCCTGTAGGCTTTTTTATGTGGGTGCAAGAAACCCCTACAAAAGTTTCTATTTGGCGTTTTATGGTAGATGAACATCATCAAAATAAAGGTATTGTCCGCCAAGCACTATTCATGGCAATTGCAGAGATTAAAACGACTTCTAAGCTTGAACAAATCGAGATTTGTTATAACCCGCAAAACCCTGTTGCTAAGGATTTTTATTCTAGTTTTGGGTTTGAAGAAGTTGGCCTAGATGAAGACGAAGAAGATATGTTAGCCATTATTAATATAAAAAGTTAACCCAATTTTGTTTAGCGCGTTGCTTATTGCCATAAAAATTAGTGCTTAGTAAGGTGTGGAGGATGTTGCAGTGCTAATTTTTTTAGCTGTGTAATGCATGAAAGCGCTAAGTCATGATATTCATCATCGCTATACAATATTTCGTTTAGCAGATTAATAGATTGTATGAGTACATTGTGCGCAGCACTTTGTTCGTCTAAAAAGTGAAGTGTGGAATAAAGGCGCTCTGTAAGTGAGGTAATTTGTATGATTTGCTGTTTATTCGCACAGTTATACATTTGAGCTAATAAGGACGCACTTTCAAGTGCACACCCCAAATACGGCAATGCTTGTGCAAATTGGTATCGTTTAAACAGCGCTTCGCCACTTAGCTGCGCGTTTTGAATATCTATAATTGCTTGTTCTGGTTGACATAAAACATGTTGTTTGTGTCGAGCACATAAAAAAGGTAATGCCATGGTACGTTCCATATCTGTTTATTTTTTAAGACTGTAAAACAGAAACTCTAAAACATCAAATGATAATTGTTTTTATTTGCGCTTGTGGGTTTAAAGCAGTTTGTTGTGTATACTAACTTCATTGTTTTGATTCTTATTTTTATAAAAACCGATATGAAAAACCCATTTTTAGCACTTGTTTTACTCAGTGGATTATCAGGCTGCAGTATAAACACAGTATCAGTATCTCAAAGTTCATCCTTGTATAATTACGGGCTTTATAATGCAAATGGCCAGCGAGTTAATTCAATATTGTCAGAATCCACGCTTTTGAATGCCGATATTGTTTTAGTCGGTGAATGGCATACACACCCCGGTGTGCACTTATTTCAGGCTGAGCTGTTTCAGCAATTAAGCACGCAAAATAAGCCTATTGCTCTATCGCTTGAGCAATTTAGCCGCGCTGATCAGCAAACACTAAGCCTTTACCTTGAGAGTAAAATTGGCGAACAATACTTAATTGATAACACTAAGGCTTGGCCTAATTATAAGAGCGATTATCGTGCGTTAGTGGAATTGGCGAAGATGCAAAATAGCGATGTGATAGCTGCAAATGCGCCTAAGAATATTGTTACCTGTATTGGTCGCCAAGGTATTAATTATATTAATAAGCTTGACCCACAACAGCGTAGTTTTATTGCAAAAGAGATAGATACTTCTCCAAGCCTTTATAAAGAACGCTTTATGCAATCCATGCATCATGGAACGGCGAGTAAAAACGAAAAACTTTACGCCGCGCAAGTTACTTGGGACGAAACCATGGCTGAGTCTATCGTTAACCATATTAGTGAAAATAAGGGCACACAGGTTATACATTTAGCCGGTGACTTTCATGTGAGAAATGGTGAAGGCATAGCGCGGGTAATTAAGCGAATTGCCCCAGAGCTCAATGTTGTATGGGTTTCGCCAGTATCAAAAGTACAACCTGAGCAAAATGGTTATCAATTAGAAGTTAACGCTTTGCCTGCTCGTTATGTGCAAAAAGCACATCAACAAGCGGCATTCAAAGCTTTAGTCAAGCGAGGCGAGAAAACACAGTGCCAATAATAGGTTGGCACTGTGTTTGTGTAATACACTTTTTAATATTTACTTAAGCGTAAATGTGCCTTTCATCATGGCGTAATGGCCAGGGAAAGAGCAAAAGAAAGTGTAATTGGTTCCGGCGGTTAAGCCGCTGGTTTTAAAAGTAACTTCGGTTGTTTTGCCGCCGCCAATAATGTCTGTAACACCAATCACGCGACTATCTTTAGGCTTTATATAGTGGTTGCTAAGCCCTGCAGCGTTGCCATCTGTGATAATACTTTGCATGTTTTAATCGTAGATAGTACCCAGTTATGACCCATTACATTGGCAGGTAATTTACCGGTGTGGCAAGGGCGTGTTGATCTTTGATGGTTGAATTTGCAGCAGTGTGTTTGGTTTTTAGGCAAGACAGAGCCTATGAAGTGTGGTTATTCCACATAAATAGGCGATAACGCAGCATAAATACCAAACATGCGCTGCCCTTCGGGTTCTGCCTAGGGGCGATAAACTCATTGTTGCTCGATTTTTACTTAGCCCACTAGGTTACAAATCAAGCGCCGCAATTTAATCGCCCCTAGATTGAACAAATTACAATCCGCAAAGTTCAACACGCCCTAAGTTTAACGGTCACTTGTTTACAGCTTTTAGGGGCGCTTAGTGTTTTAGTTGAAAACTGCATCATTTCGTTTGCATCTATATTTAGTGTGCATTCGTCTGCATATGCAGCATTGGCATTCAGTAGCAGTGTAATGCTGAGTAAGACTATTAATTTTTTCATACTGTCTGTGTTAGTTGGTTTGAGCTGTTTCGAGCTTGATTTGTTAAGGCTACAAGTGCTTTTCGCACGGCCAATGGGCTATCGCACTCGTTCGCAAAATTAATAAAGTAATTACGCTTGTGGCTTTGTATATAAAAGCCTGTGGGTAGTAGGCCGCTCATTATTGGGGTGTTATCAGCTACGTTATAGTGCTGCATTAATATCAGCGACATAGCATCTTGATGATCTTCATTCATATGAGTGATCATGCTTTGCTGCTGGCTTTCATCCCACTTTTTAAGCTGAGCTTGCCACTCGTTTTGCTCAAGCCAAAATATTTTTCCAAAACCGCCAATATAACGCACCCGTACTACATCTAATTGCCAAAGCTGAAAATCATGCGCATTGCGATAGCTTGCAGCCTCAGGGTACAAAGCTATATATTTATCAAGTAGCACTTCGCTTTGCTCCTTTGCCACAATAGAGCCATCACCTACGAGTGTTACTCGCCCATGTTCGTTTTGATCGCCATAATCGGCGGCATCAAAAATAGTTAGACTCATGCGTGAGTCCTGTTTTAAATTTTTGGTGTGTTGAGCTATGTCACTAATAAAAAAGTAGATGCGACCTTGTTCGTCACCCATGTAAGGTGTAACAGAGCCAAACGGATAGCCGCGTAAATTATTTGAAATGGTCGACATTACGCCGGCATGGGTTTTAAAAACGAGCGTACGTGCGTCGTTTAATGCTTGTTCTCTCATAAAAACTCCTGACGTTGAGAAAAAACCATGGGCGCATCGTTATAAGGGTGAGGGTTAACGTGCAATTTCATGGCGTACATTTGTTGTAAGTTTTGTGCTGTTAAAACGGTATTTATAGATCCGCTTTGCAGCACTTTTTGGTTGTGTAATAAAATAGCGTTGGTTGCATAAAGGCTTGCTAAATTAAGATCGTGTATAGCAATAATGGCGCTGTTTCCTTGCTCTACAAAGGTTCTAACACAGCTAAGTAAAGCATGTTGATGACGCATATCTAGCGCTGATGTTGGCTCATCGAGCAACATTAATTTAGGCTCAGTTTGCGCAGTAAAAGCATCTAACTGGGCTAATGTGCGCGCCATATGAACACGCTGTTGTTCACCGCCCGAAAGCGCACTCATTCGACGTGTTAGGTAATGGGTTAAATCCATAAGTGAGGCATATTTTTGCACTTTATTGGCTTGTGTTTTAAGAGACTCTGTATAGGGATAGCGACCCATAGCAATGAGTTCAAATACACTAAAATCAAAGCCAACATGGTTACTTTGCATCATTACAGCGCGCTTGCTAGCTAATTGCTCTTTAGAAAATGAATGCAAAGACTGGGTATTAAATAGTATATCTCCCTCAAAGGGATGCATGCCTGCCAAAGTATGCAGTAAGGTTGATTTACCTGCACCATTTTCGCCTATCAGAGCGACAAGTTGTCCTGCTTGGATATTGCCGCTAATACCCTCTAAAACATGATGCGTGTTAAAGCCTATATTGAGGTTGTTAAACGTGATCATGACCAATCTCGCTTATTTTTAATGATCAAATATATAAACAGGGGAGCGCCAAGTAACGCCGTTATAATGCCTATTGGCAGCTCCGCAGGCATAACAACCAAGCGTGCCAACCAATCTGAAAGTAGCAACACAATCACACCTAAAAGCATGCAAAGTGGCAGCATATTCCGTAAGTGTGGGCCAACCATGAGGCGTGCGATGTGAGGGACAACTAAACCAACAAAGCCAATTAAACCTGTTAGCGCAACCACCGCACCTACGCCCAATGCAACTAATATAATGACGTATAATTTAAGCTTGCTGGTATCGACGCCTAAATATTGGGCTTGTGATTCACCGATAAGGAGTAGATTCATTGGCTCTTTTAATCGCCATAGCCCGATAAGGCTCAGTAAAAGCAAAGGACTCGCCTGTTTTATATTATCCCAGCTCGCACCGCCTAATGAGCCCATGGTCCAATAGTTAATTAACCGAAGTGCGCTGTCATCGGCATAAAAACTTAATAGCCCAATAACAGCGAACGCCAATGCATTAATAGCGACACCGACTAATATAAGCGTATTGATATTAATTTGTTTTTGTTGTTTTGAGACTAAATATACCAGCGACGTTACTGATAAAGCGCCCAAAAATGAGGCATAAGGTAAGTAGTGTTGGGCGTTAAAATTAAATTGTGCACTAAGGGCAATAAAAGCAACCGCGACCATTGCAGCGCCTGCGCTTATACCAATAATAGAGGGATCGGCAAGCGGGTTACGACATAGCGCTTGGGTTGCAGCCCCTGTTTGTGCAAGTACTAAACCCACCATCACAGCAAGGACAAAACGAGGCAGACGTATTTGTGTAACTACATTAATTTGTAGCGCATCAAATTGACTAAAGTGCTCAGGAGCTAGCCATGCAATCGCTAAGCGCCAATCCCATCCTGCGGCTCCATAGCCTATGCTAATTAATGCTAGAGCAAAAATACAGCCATAACTTAATAGCATCCACTTATGCGGGTTACTCAGTGTTATGGCGTTAAAACGATTCAAAGTTAACGTGCTCATAAGTGTGTTTTATACTCATGCAATGCTTGAATCGCAGTTGCAATACGCGGCGACATGCCCAGTGAAAGTAAACTGTCCATGACCAGTAACTGACACTCTTGCGCTGCTTTTAATAAACGAAGTGTAGGCTGTTTACAAAAGGCTTTTTTACCACCAAGGCTTTGCACAACATGCGCTGGCGCCACTAAAAAATCGGGCTGATTTACAGCCTGTACTTCACTGTTAATTGCTTTAAAGCCTGAGTGCGATGCAGCTATATTGGTAATGCCTGCATAGTTAAACAGTAAGTTGGGCACCGTTTCTTGCCCTGCTGCGACGAGCCCACGCTCATTAGCTGAAAGTAAAAACAAAGCGTTGTGGGTCTGTGTTTTTGCTTTATTAGGTAACGATTTTTTTATTTTAGTAATCAGATTTTGAGCTTTTAGGTTTGCATCTAAATCACTACCAAGGTGCTTAATTAGTTCAAGTAGTTCATTTACAGAAGTCGGCTTTTTATAGTGAATAACCTTCACTCCGGTTGCTTCTATTTGCTTGAGCGCCTGCCCCCTTCCCGCACCTTCAAGTGCAAGTAACGAAGTTGGGCGCATTGAAAGCACTCCCTCAGCGGCTAGATCTCGATAGTAACCTACCTGTGGCAACTGTGTTGCTTGTTGCGGATACATACTTGATTGATCAACCGCGACTAAACTATTTTGTTTTTCTAGTGCGTAGATTATTTCAGTTAATGTGCCGCCAGCACTGATCACACGCTCTTTCGCGAGTGCTGATTGAGTGGCTAAAGCCAGAAAAAAAATTAGGTACTTCATAACAAACTCCGATTTTATTTTTTAGTATTATAACCACTTTAATCTAAATGAAAATGATTATTATAATCAATTGATCTTATTTTGGGTTAGTTGTACCATTTAAAAGTAAATAATAACTATTATCATTTGGAGTAGAGATGAATCCCTTTTCTTTTAAATTTACAGCATTAGCCTCTTTGTTAATTAGCTCTGGTAGCACACTGGCCGAAAATGTTATTGACGATCATATTGTGGTTAGTGGCTCTCGTTTTGAACAAAAGCTAGAAGATGTGACTGGCTCAGTAACGGTTATTACCGAACAAGATATTGAGCGTCAGCTCGCTGTAGATTTACAAACTATGTTTAAATACGATCCAAGTATCTCAAGTACTGGCAGTGGCGCAGGCGCGCAAACATTAACTGTTCGAGGTGTTGGTGGCAACAGAGTTGTTTTTATTAAAGATGGAAGACGGACAAACGATGGCTACGCTGGCGGCGGCGGTTATTTAGTGGGTCGAAACTACTTTGATGTTGCGGGTGTTAAACAAGTTGAAGTTGCAAAAGGGGCGGTATCATCGCTATATGGTTCTGATGCACTAGGGGGAATTGTAGTAATAACAACTAAAGACCCGAGTGATTATTTAGTGGATCAACAAAGCTTGGTAAAAGTAGCGTTAGGTTATCAAGGCCAAAGCAATCAGGTTGCTGCAGATATTACGGCAGCAAAAGATTTAGGTGACTTTGCTATTAGCGCTGTTTATAGCCATCGCGATAGTGAAGAAGTACAAAACTACGTTGAAGATTTACCAGGTTACGATGCCCGCTCGGACGCTTTGCTGCTTAAAGTTGAGCAAAAACTTGATGAAAAACGCACCCTTAAGTATACCTTAGATTACTTTAATCAAACAACAGAGCAAGTAATCACTCCATCCATTCAAGAAACCGAAGACGAAGACACAAATATCTCATTTGCACTCGATTATGATTCAGATATGGCAACAGCTATATTTGATAAATGGTATGGGCAACTATCTTATAGTCGATACGAGCAACAAAGTGACCAAATAAGCGCAGCTAGAAATTACATCGATTATAATGACTACGGGTTTGAGCAAGATATTTTAGGCTTAAAAGCGGTATTTAGTAAGGAAGTTAAAGGAGAAAATACCGAGCATGAATTTGTTTATGGAATCGATATTGATTTATATGATACTACTCGACCACGCTTAAAAACCCGTGTATTAAATGATGGTACTGTTGATTTTACGAATGAAAAACAAAAAGCATTTCCTGGCGCCGATACTTCTTTAGTTGGTGTATATATGCAAGACAGTATTAAATTTAACGAAACTGATTGGTCGTTAGTTGCGGGTATTCGTTACGATTATTATGCACTTGAAGCCAAAAAAGATGCGTTATACGCTGACACCGAGCTTAACGATATTACCGAATCTGCGTTTTCACCAAAGCTGGGTGTGATTTATCAGGTAGACGATAATTTATCTTGGTATGGGCAATATGTTCGAGGCTTTAAAATACCGCCACACGACCAAGCCTATCAAAGCCATGGTGTTGAGCCATTTTATCAAATATTACCAAACGCAGATTTAGACCCTGAAAGCAGTGACTCATTCGAGATCGGATTAAGATACGCAAGTAGTGATATTAGTGTAAATCTAAGTACTTTTTATGCTGCCTATGATGACTTTATCGAAACAACAATCGCGGGTGTTGAACCAACTTATATTCCTAATGTAAATAAAACATTTTACCAATATCAAAATATTAGCGAAACCCAGATCAGCGGTGTAGAAGCTGGTATTGATATGTATGTTACCGGCGATATTTTATTAGAAGCCAATGTTGCTTACGTAGATGGTGAAAACAAAGACTCTGACCAGCCACTCACTAGTATTAGCCCGTTAAATGGTTCTATATTGGTAAGCACTGAGTTTGGCAATGTTAATTGGACCGCTGCTTGGCGTTTAGCTAAGGCGCAGTCTGATGTAGTACTTGATACTAATGGTAATAAAACAACACAAGGTAACGGTTATGGTGTTGTTGATTTATATGCAAATTATCAGTGGAAAGCATGGCAAATGAATGTAGGTTTACTTAACCTACTCGATAAAGAGTACGTACCGTTTGAACTTATTGCTGGTCAATCCAAAGGCACTGATTTTAGCCAATATAGCCAACCAGGACGTAATGTTTCGGCTCGGATAAGCTATCAGTTTTAATTAATATTAAAAGTTGTGTATATACCAATCAGTATAAATATCTGAATAATTTAACGGATTGAATTTTTCTATGTCTAAGCTGATTGGTATATAAAGCACCAAAAACACGGCGTATTGCGCCATAGTGTAAAGGGGGTTTACGCCCCGTGATCTTTGTACTGCTCATATCTTTCAATAACACTATTCATACATTTTCAAAAGAGTGCGCTTAAATAAATATTGGTTTACTAAAGGCATTTAAGGCATGCGTATTTAACACCAGAAACCTAAGCTAATTATAAAAAGGAGGTATTAGCTCGAACAGGTTACGTCACTCATATCGAAAGTATGCGTTAAACCAGCAGGATCTTTATTAATTACTATTAGGTTATTCTTTTCAATGTAAAAAGTGTATTCGCGCATCCAATTGAGTTTAGCAATTTGTTTTAGCTCATAACGGCCAAATGCTAGCGGGCAATTTAAATACACATAATGGTAGGCTTTCCCCATCGCGCCAGGGTCTGCGGTGTAAATATAAATAGTACGATCAGTAAACGTGCTTTGTTTATGAATATAATCAGGGGTTGATAATGAAGAACCATTGAATAAAATCCCTAAACACAAAAAAGGAATTTGTATTACACCGACTAATGTAAGAATGATAAAGAACAACCACTGAGCGATTTTATTTTTAATTATGCTTTTAATTTTTTCAGATTTGGCGAGCAGTAATATTAAACCTGTAATTACCAACACCAATTTTATATAAAGTAAATTATGGCTTAATGTATCCATAAGCCTTGGAGAGTGCCAATTTAAACCCCAAAGCGCTCCACCATGCATACTCTCCAGAAAGGGTAACAATAAACATGCCGTAATAAGAAAGATAATTAACGAGACATTATTGCTGCTTTTATCCATTGATTTTTGTCCTTTAATCTAACCGGAGTCGCTGTATTTTTAGTGTAATATTTATAACATAATTTAAAATGCAGCGTACCTAAAATGTTATAAACAAGATAGCTACCTAAAAGAGTAAAAGTATCTTTAAAGATGGTAAGCAGCTACTTATTATCCAAAAAAAGCGCCTTAACCACTACATTAAGACACTTTGGATGAAAAACTATAAATAACTAGACGTTAAAAATGCTGGTTGTATAGTCACCTTCAACGCGGTTAAAATTATCACTACCTAAGCTAAGTTTTAGCTCACCCTGTTGCTCAAATTGAGGTTTTTTGGTCACGATATTAACTGTACTGCCGGGCTCTGAGCGGCCATAAAGTGCGGAGCCTAGACCTTTTAATACTTCAATGTACTCAATGTTTGATACATCACGAGGGCCGCTGAATCCGCGTCCACCGCTAAAACCATTAATTAAGTAACCCGATGGCATGTTTTCGTTACCCGATAATCCACGAATCGAAAAGCTATCCCATAACGCGCCACTGTTATTTTTACGTGAAATACTGGCAGAAAAATCCAGCGCATCTTGTAATTGAGTTATTCCTTTTTGATCAAGTACTGCGTTATCGAGGGTTTCGATTGATTGTGGCATTTGCTTTTGAGGAATATCGCCTCGGTAAGCTTGTTTATATGTAACCGCAATTTTCTCTATTGGTTGACTTTGGGCAATGCTTTGTGCGCTTGCACTTAAGCAGGCTAAGTAAATTAATAAGTACTTCATAAAATGCTTTTGGTAATGTTATGTTATAACTTAAATTACAGCATTTGTTACTTTATAACAAAATGTTTTTTGCGCTCTATGTATGCGTCTAATTTTTACACTAGCGACTATGCAGCTATCACGTTAAGATGGGTAAAAATAACACAATAAGAACAATATAATGTTAACAAAAACAAATGCATTAATTTACTTTTTAGCCTTTAGTAGTGGCTTTAGTATTATGGGAATAGAGCTATTAGGTGGGCGCATTTTAGCGCCTTACTTTGGCAGTAGTGTACATATCTGGGGCAGTATTATTACTGTATTTATGCTTAGCTTATCATTTGGGTATTTACTGGGGGGTAAGCTGTCTATTCGTCATCCTTCGTTGACCAAATATGGGTTAATCTTTTTAGTTGCCAGTATTATGGTACTACCCATTGCTTTGTTTGCTGAGCCAATTATGGCATTTATTTTTTCGCATATTGAAGACAGTCGCTATGGCTCGTTACTCGCCTCAACCGCGTTATTTTTTATACCCACCATTATTTTAGGCATGATCTCGCCCTACTCCGTACGTTTACTGGTCACAAATAGTGAGCGCAGCGGCCAAGTGGCTGGCGGGCTTTATTTTGTAAGTACCTTAGGCAGCGCACTGGGCACCATTATAACCTCTTTTTATATGGTATTGGCGTTTGATGTTAACGCGATTATTTTAGGTTTTGCTGGTGTATTAGGCACGCTTGGGCTAATTGCTATTACCTTTGACAAACTTAAAGTACGAGAGGCCGTTTATGCTTAAGTTTAAATCCCTGTTTGTTTGTATTACGGCGCTACTGTTTTCATCATACAGTGCAGCTAATGTTGTGCATAAAGAGCGCTCCTTGTATCGAAATCTACTTGTTGAAGAAACTGGCGATTTACGCTGTTTAAAGTTTGATGAAAAAACCCGATAAAGCAGCCAAAGTTGCATGTACATTAGCGACCCTAAAAAACTCGTGTTTAACTACACTAAGCTGGCTTTTTCTAGTTTGTTACTGATTGATAACCCTAAAAAAGTGCTCATTATTGGTTTAGGTGGCGGTACGCTTTCTAATATGATCCATGAGCTATACCCAAAGGCACACATTGAAAATGTTGAAATAGACCCTGCGGTAATTAAAGTGGCGCGCGATTATTTTAACTTTATAGAAACCGATAACGTAACTGCTAAAGTGCAAGATGGGCGTATTTTTATTAAACGTGCGGCGCTTAAAAAACAGCAATTTGATTGGATTATTTTGGATGCGTTTAATGGCGACTACATTCCTGAGCACTTACTCACAAAAGAGTTTTTTGAAGAGATAAAAAGCGTATTAGCCGAAGGCGGAATTGTTGCTGCTAACACGTTTTCATCAAGTAAACTCTATGAACATGAGTCGGCAACCTATCATGCGGTATTTGGCGATTTTATTAATGTAACAGCCAATAATAACAGTAATCGTATTATTTTGGCTGGTTATAGCAATATCCCTACAGAGCAACAAATAGCACAGCGGTTGACGCAGCTAGCTCCGTTACTTGCTCCTTATGACGTAGATATAAAGGCAATTAGCCAGCGTATGTTTTTCACTAAAAATGGTAAAGATTGGCCAAGTGATACTAAGGTGCTGACAGATCAATACTCTCCAGCTAATTTACTTAATTTTTGATTGCTATTACATGGTCACTTATATCCGGTGGCCATTACTTATTAAAAAGATAATATTTTAAGGAAGCGATAATGCACATTCACTTTATTATTCATGAACATTTTGAAGCGCCAGGCGCTTATGAAGCTTGGGCTAAAATGAATGGTCATACGCTGTCTTAAACCGTATTTATTTAGCTGAACACTTACCACAACATGCTGATGATATAGACTTTTTAATTGTAATGGGTGGGCCACAATCGCCCGCTATATAGCTTGCAGAATGCGCCTATTTTGATAGCAAAAAAGAACAAGCCTTTATTGCCAGCATGATCACGGCAAACAAAATAGAGTTGGGCGTTTGTTTGGGGTCGCAATTAATTGGTGAAGCGTTAGGCGCGGCTTATCAACCTAGTCCAGAAAAGGAAATTAGTAAGTTTGCGATTACCCTCACTGATGCAGGTTTGAATCATCCGTTATTTAGCCATTTTGGCAGTGAGCTTAATGTGGGGCATTGGCATAACGATATGCCAGTCTGACTACTACAGCCAGTATTATTGCCAATAGCGAAGGTTGTCCAAGGCAAATAGTCGCTTATAGCGATTTAGTCTTTGGTTTTCAATGCTACATGGAATTGACCACCGAGGTGGTTACCCTCCTCATTGCCAACGGTGATTTAACCAATGCCCATAATTACCGCTTTGTTGAACAGCCCGAAAAGCTCTTAAGTCATGACTATAGTGAAATGAACAATAAGCTTTACACTTTCTTAGAAAAGCTTGCTGCGCACTATTTATCAAAATAATACTTATTTACGTGAAGTTAAAATACCAAATATTTACTTAGCCTGCTAACTAATGCTAAAATTTGCTGGATATTCACAAGTAAGAGTTCCTATGAGTAGCACTATTCCTTTTCATGAAACACTCGATTTAACCTTATGCGGCAATATGGGCCGAGTGCACCGCTTATGTCGAGAAGCGGTGACACTGGCGGTTGAACCCTTAGGTTTAACTCAGTCGCGCTGGACGGTAATGATCCACTTACATCATTTACCTTTAGGGGCAACACAGCAAGCGTTGGCGACCAGTTTAGGTATTGAAATGCCCTCATTAACGCGCACCATTAAGCAATTAGAGCAGCAAAATCTGGTTATTCGACAAGTTGATGAACACGATAAACGCAGTAAAAAATTGTACTTTACCGATGAGGGTATAAAGTTATTAGAACATTTAAAAGAGCTAACAAGCGATATTAAACAGCGTTTATATGCCGGTTTAAGTACTGAGCAACTTGATGGTATGGCGCACAGTTTAGTGCAAATGGAAGAAAACGCGCGGCGTTGTATTGCAAGCTTATCTGGAGATAAATAAGTATGACACCTGATCAAAAATTTGCCCGCTACGTTAAAGTTTCGCTTGTTGGTTTTATTGTTGTCTTTTTTTATTATATTGTTGCCGATGTGTGGTTGCCGGTTACGCCACAAGCACGGGTTTATCATCCGGTTGTGCAAATATCACCGCAAATAAATGGCCGTGTTACCGATGTATTGGTCAGTAATAACCAAGCGGTTAAAGCGGGTGATGTATTATTTGAGATAGATAAAAATACTTACCAACTAGCACTTGAGCAAGCACAGCTTGCCCTTGACGATGCCAAACTACAAAATAAACGCCTTGATACCAATGTAAAAGCGCTTGAGGCACAAATAAGTGCAGCTAACGCTAAATTGCATGAGCAGCAGCTATTAAAAAAGCGTGGCGAAACGCTTTATAAACAAAACTCTATTTCGGAACAAGAGCTTGAAAGCATTCGTGCAAATTTTGCAGCAAGCCAATCAAATTTAGCCGCCTTTGAAGCACAGCTTGCTGAAGCTGTTTTGGCGCGAGGCGACTCGGGGCAAAATAATTTAGCGCTGCGCCATGCGGCCAATCAGTTAGCACAAGCTGAGCTTAATTTATCTTATACGCAAGTGCGGGCTTTAAGTGATGGCGTTGTAGCTAATTTACAGTTACTTGAGGGTTCCTATGCTGTTGCGGGTAAGCCATTACTAGCTATTGTGGCAAGAAAAGCAGATTTAGTGGCTGATTTTCGTGAAAAGTCACTATTAAATATGCAGCCAGGCAGTTTAGCAAAAGTAGTGTTTGACAGCCGACCAGGTGAAGTATTCGACGCTAAAATTGAAACTTTTGAGGCCGGTGTCAGTGACGGGCAACTTAGTGCGAATGGATTACTTAGCACCACCGAAACCAGCAACCGCTGGGTTCGTGACGCTCAGCGTCAACGTATTCATTTAGTGCTGCCAAATAACACTCAGCTTATAAATAATATGCCCAGTGGTGCGCGTGCCACTGTGCAGTTACTTCCACAATCAGCTATAGGCCAATGGTTGGGATCAGTACAGATCCGCTTTATTAGTTGGTTACATTACATTTATTAGTGGGGCGAGTAATGACACAACATGTTAGCCAAGCGCCACAACTCGATTCAAATGGTTTACGCCAAGCGCTACGGATTGCTGGCGGCTGCACTATTGGTTTTACTTTGTGCAAGTTAATGAATTGGCCCAATGGAATATTTTTTACAGTTTACCCTATGTTATTACTCGGTTTAGTGCCAAGTATTAACAAAGGCGTGATCCGTCAATTTGTTGCCAGTGCTGCCTACAGTGCGTTTATAGTGCTTATTTTACAGGGCTTATTTTCACACTTGCCGGTGTTAATGACGCTCATTATTTTTGCCAGCTTTTGTATATTGTTTTACTTAATGAGCTCTGGTGGTGCGTTTTTATTTGGTGCGTTAGGTGCGGTGAGTTTATCGATTCAGTTGCACTTTGCCAGCCA
Source organism: Pseudoalteromonas sp. APC 3694 (assembly GCF_030407565.1). Lineage (NCBI taxonomy): Bacteria > Pseudomonadati > Pseudomonadota > Gammaproteobacteria > Alteromonadales > Pseudoalteromonadaceae > Pseudoalteromonas > Pseudoalteromonas sp. APC 3694. The sequence goes on along the minus strand of NZ_JASDDE010000039.1, from coordinate 18,788 downwards.
TGTTGATCAAGCTAGTAGCATTTACCCGCTTATTTTAAGTAATGGTATGGCTATTTTTATTACTATTATTATTGCGCTCTTGATGCATGGCTTGTTTCCTGATGTGACAGCGCGACCCATGCGCGCTGTGCCACACAAGGATAAAGAAAGTATTCGTCACGAGGTGTTGTTATGCACTAGCGTTGCGACTTTGTCGTTTGTGGTTTTTCAGGTGCTTGATTTACAAGATTCAATTTCGGCGCAAGCGGCGTCTATTTTAATTTTGTTTTCGTTGTGTTTTAAGGCAGCGGGCACCGCAAGTTGGCAACGTATTATTGGTACACTGATAGGCTGTAATGCTGCTTTAGTTGCGCAGTTGTTTTTGTATAACCATACCGACGTTTTGCTTTTTCCGGTGGCTATATTATGGATTTTGTCTTTTATATTCAGTCGTTTTCATATTTTAGGCGGTGGTCCACCGGGTGTTGGGTTTGGGGTATTAACCACGTTTGGCATTTTATTTGGTCAGTCGTTAGGCCCAGGGCAAGATTTAATATACAGCGCTATGTATCGATTTAGCTCGGTGGCTGTTGCAGTAACAGTAAGCTTAAGTGCAGTGTATGTAGTGCATCGAATCCTCAACCGATTTAGCGTCACCCGCCATCATACTTATGATTAAATTAAAGGCTGCATCCGCAGCCTTTTTATATACTTAACCACAGTACAGGTTACTAAAGTTATAGCTTAATATTACCGCGGAGGGCTTTGGTTTGGCCGTGTTTGGTTTTTTTGTCCATGCGTTTACGCTGTGAGTTACGGCTAGGTTTGGTAGCACGACGTGCTTTATTAACTTTAGTCGCGCTTAAAATTAAATCTTTTAGCCGTTTTAATGCATCTTCCCTGTTGAGCTCTTGGGTGCGATGGCTTTGCGCTTTAATAACCAATACCCCTTCTTTGGTGATCCTTGAATCTTTTAAAGCAAGTAATCGTTCTTTATAAAAGTCAGGTAATTTAGAGCGATTAATATCAAAGCGTAAATGTATAGCACTGGCTACTTTATTAACATTTTGCCCGCCTGCACCTTGTGAGCGAATAGCGCTGAGCTCTACTTCCCATTCATCTATGGTTACGGTATTTGAAATAGTTAACATAGTGCCCCGCTCTTTTTGCAAAAAATGTATTATATCATCAGTACATTGCGTTGTGGTGAATCAACTTAAACTCACAACTGAGTTAATGATAATTTATAAATTTACGCTTTGTATTGGCAATAGCCGTTAATTAGTTTTTAATTAACGCTACTTTACTATTAGGAAATGCTTAATGAAAAAATTACTGTTATCAATCGGCTTGTTAGCGATGAGCTTCTCAAGCTTTGCACAAGACATTAACGAAGGTCAATTACAAAGCTATATTAAGGCATTACCTGCGGTGACAAGTTGGGCAAGCAATCAAGCGTCGTTAGAAAGCTTAGATTTAGCGAGTATGCTGGGCGCATCGGCAGATCAAACGGTCACTGAGCAAAGCTCGTTAGCCAACAGCGCACTTAGCATGATCAAACAGCAAGACTTATATAAAAGCTTTGCCAACGTAACTAGCCAATATGGTTTTACGCCTGAACAATTAATTGCTGTAGGATCAGAAGTTTCAATGGCTTACATTGAAAACCTGAAATCAGGTTTATCAGATGAACATAAAGAAACCGCCAATAAATTAATGGGTGGCTTACAAAGTATGCAAAGCAGTAAAGACAAAGGTGTTAGTTCATTAATGGGGTCGTTTGGCAATGCATCAAGCGCAGCCCAATCGGCAGAGCCTGTAGTCAGTGAAAATAACCTAGCACTTGTGAGCGAATACATGCCACAACTTAAAAAGCTGTTTTCAATGTTGTAAAAGTTATTGTTTATAGAGGTGGCATTGATCACCTTTTTTATACTTACTTTCCCAGTCTCATGTATTTTAAGTTTAAACAATGGCCTCAGTTTTAATGCTGTAAACCCCCTTTACGGCTATGATTAAGGCGTTATTTCGCTAACGCTAAAAAATAAAAAGTAATAAATAAACCTTAATTTTACTAACGCTAAGGCTACGTTTTGTTTGACGCTGAAGTTATACCAATCGACTTAAATATTTAACCATTCTAGCGAGCTAAATAAAGCGCTAACTGCGTTATAATTTTTTCAAGTAGAACAACCACATGTCAAAATTTACGCCTTGTTATCACTCCATTTATCTGTCGCTATAAATGGTCAGTAACTTAACACAATTGGTATTAAGTTAGTTGTTACTCACTAGTTGTTGTTTTATACGGATCAGCCATTTATCAACTTAAGTAGTAAATGACGGTATATTTGCTTTCAGCTAGCTTATTTTTGTTTGTTTATTAGCCTTTTTTAATTTGTACACGGTTGAGTTAGTAAAAAATCGGTTTATTTTAACGATTTTGAAAAGTAGTTAGTAAAATCGTGATCCTTTCGGTGTTTTTAAATAAAGTTATTATAAATTAGGTGGTTAGGCTTAAGTGTTATAAAGCTAAAATAGTAGTAATCCCAAAGGGCACGTGTGTTAATAGCAAATAATGGAACTAAAACATCGCTATATAGCCGTTTGCAGCGGTTATAACTGTTTGTTCAGGTGCCTTATTTCAGATCACTATTTAACTAACAGTATTAAAAGAGCCTATTTTATTCAAATGCAAATAAGAACTACTATCTTTTGTATTTGTTGGCGTTATAATATCGCCATCTTTTTTTAGCTATGTTTAAAAGGAATTTGCAGTTTATGCAGGCCTCTAACCGTCTTTTAGACTTTCCCAAACCCGTTTTTTCTATGTTATGGCAATTTATGCAACGCTTTAGCTATGAATTAGCGGTTTTATCGCGTTTTTTTATTGCCATTGTTGGCGGGTATTTTTTTACAGCCGTTAGTGTGGCGCTATTAAGTATAGTAGTGCCTGTGCCTAAAGTTGACGCGGTTTTGCTTAGTGTGTCTGCGAGTATTTTAATTTATGCCCTAGTGTTTATTTATAGCTTTTATATTCATTCATTAAAAACTGTTTGGATCAGTATTTTACTAAGTATTGCAGCGCAACTTGTCGTGTTGTCGCTATTGAAGGGATGGTTATGAAAGGGAGTTTTTTTCGTTCAATGACGTGGTTACATACATGGGTGGGTTTGCTCGTGTGTTGGTTACTGTATTTAATATTTTTTGCAGGCACTATTAGCTTTTTTAGAGATGAAGTGAGCTTATGGAATCAGCCAAGTGTCCATAATATTGAGCAGCAGGCAGATCGTATTGGCGCGCAAAAGCAACAAATCGTGTCGGGTGTTGAGTATTTAAATGCGCAAGCACCTAATGCGCCTAATTGGCGTATAACGCTTCCTGAGGAGCGTATACCTTATTTAACGTATGGTTATGCAAAACCAAAAGAGCCTGGACAGCGCAGAGCGCAGTTTGAAAATACCCGTTTAAATCCAAATACTATGCAGCCTTTAGCACCCTTTGTAGATACCCGAGGGGGTAATTTCTTTTATCGACTGCATTTTGATTTGCATTATATTGATGTAAAAACGGCGCGTTGGATTGTCTGCTTTGCTAGTTTATTTATGCTCATTGCGTTGATATCTGGCGTCGTTATTCACAAACGTATTTTTAAAGATATGTTTGTTTTTAGAGCTAATAAAGGCAGCCGTAGCTGGTTAGATGTGCATAATTTAAGTTCGGTATTTGCCTTACCGTTTCATTTAATGATTACTTATACGGGCATTATTACCCTGATATTTATGATTTTCCCCTACCCCGCGCAAACCGTTTATGAGGATGGAATACGAGGCTTTTTTAATGATGTTTCGCCGAGTAGTCCTGCAACAGAGTCGTTGCAAGGCACTGCGCCGTTAGTGCCTATCAATACTGTTTTGGATCAGGTTTATACTAAGTGGCCAGAGGCTGATATAACTCGGGTGATTATAAATAAGCCGAATAAGGCCGCTGCGATTATTATGGTTTTGGTCAGTCCTGGAAAAACATTAAGGGATCAAGCACCGCGTTTGATATTTAGTGGAGCGAGTGGTGAGCTTGTTGCTCAAACTGATGATGAACTCACTGGCAGTAAGGCGCTGTATGAGTCACTAAATTCAATGCACACTGGGCGTTTAGCAGAGCCATTATTACGTGTTTTATACTTTTTAGGCGGCATTGCTGGCTGCATAATGATAGCCACGGGCTGTATTATGTGGGCAAAGCGCATTCGGGAGCGAATGAAAAAAAATGCTCAGCCATCATGGGGTTTAAAACTCGTCGAAGCGCTTAATTTAGGAACTTTAATGGGGTTACCCTTGGCAACGTCTGCGTTCTTTTTAGCAAACCGATTAATCAGTACACGCGCAATGGAGCGCGCGGATAAAGAGATACTTGCCTTCTTTTTAACTTGGCTGTGTGTACTTATTATCGCTTTTGTAAAGCGTGACAAGTTGCAGTGGTGTGTTATGGCTGCCATAAACAGCATTGCTTGTTTTAGTGTGCCAGTGGTTAATGCGCTAACAACACAAGGGAATATAATCAGTTATTTACGTAATGAACAGTGGGCTTTATTTATGTTTGATAGTCTCTTTTTACTGTTTGGTTTGCTGTTTTTGTTACAAACCGAAAAATTACGTACTGCACTGCAAGCTAAAAAATCTAGTCCGATAAACACTCAGGAGCAAAAAGTATGATTGCATTGCTCCCTTTTAGTTTATGTTTGGTGGCTTTTAACTGCTTTGCACTGGCTAAGTTTAATCATTTTAAGGATGTTTTTAACAAGCGCCCGACTGATCAGCAGCGTTTAATTTTATTGAGTGTTGCTTGGATCAGTATTTTACTAAGTTTGCTGCTTTGCGTTAGCGAATTACACGGCTATGGCGCTCTACAGTTTTGCGGGTTTATGTCGTTAAGTGCTTTAATTATAATGATTTTTTATAGTTTTTTAGTCAATTTAACTAAGCTTTTTAACTTGCTTGTATTATTGATATTAGCCACGAGTACGTTATTTTTTGGTTTAAATGGGCTTTAGTTAGTAAAAACCTGATCCCAAAGAATAGGCTAAATTGAGGTAAAAAAATGGCAAGCGAAAGCTTGCCAATAAAAAAGGGGGATTGTCATTATGTCTTGTACTTGCCTGTCTCTTTGCAAGTGGGGCTAATATAGCCCCTCTTTATTTAGTTTACCTTACAGTAAGGTGAACGTTTTATTACAACCTAGGCGGGGCGTGTAAACCCCCTTTACAGCGATTTTTGATTTACCCAAATAATCTCATCTGTTGCAAAACCAAGCGCTTTTACTTGGCTTAAAAAGTGCTGCTTGAGCTCTTTACTCACTGTAGGTGTTCGCGATAAAAACCATAAGTAATCTTTGCTATAACTGGTAATAAACGCATATTGATAATCAGGTTGGTCGAGCTCAAAAATAATATAGGCACCATAAAACGGGCCAAAAAATGACACTTTAAAATGCCCTGTATCTGCGTTTTCTACAAATTTAGCTAAGCCTTCAGCTTCGTCCCATTTTTGTTCTTTACTAATAAACCCTTTGTTTAATACCTTTACCGTTCCATCATCGTTAATTGAATAAGTGGCTGTTACTTGCTCCATTCCTTGTTCAAAAGAGTGGTCTAATCGTGCTATTTCATACCACTTGCCTTGGTATTTCTCTAAATCAAAGTTTTTAACAGGGGTTATTCCTTCGGGTGCGCTGGTACAGGCACTGAGTAAAAACACGGTGGTAATAAATAATGCGGTTTTAAAAGCGAGTTTCATGTTGTTTCCTTTTCTTTAGAAATTGCTATAGGATCGCCTTAATACTAAAGCAATTTAAAGAACTTAGCATGAAAATTTGGGTTGATGCTGACGCTTGTCCGGTGGTAATAAAAGAAATTTTATTTAGAGCTGCAGAGCGTACGCAAACAGAAACAATACTGGTTGCAAATCATGCCATGCGCATCCCACCGTCAAAATTTATTAGCCGACTACAAGTGTCATCGGGCTTTGATGTGGCTGATGATGAAATAGTAAAGCGGATTGAAAAAGGCGACTTAGTGATCACAGGAGATATTCCACTGGCAAGTGAAGTGATTGATAATGGCGGCCAAGCGCTTAATCCGCGCGGTGAGCTTTACACCACTGAAAACATTCGTTCATTACTAAATGTACGCGATTTTATGGATACTATGCGCTCAAGTGGCGTAGAAATGAGTGGTGGGCCACCTCCATTAAGCCAAAGTGACAGACAAAATTTTGCTAACAATCTTGATCGTATTTTAGCGCAAAATAAGAGCAATTAAGGTGAGCAGCCAGTTAATAGGGTTAGGTGATAATTCATTCAGTGTTGCTGTGTATGTAGCAAAAGCGCCCCCTATGCCTTACTTTGAAACACTTGCGCAGCTAGAGCCTGCAGTTAGTGGGCAAATTAATAGCATAAACCAGCACTGTGGCAATGGCTGGCGAAAAGTTTTTAATGTATACGCCAAAGTGTTATTTGCCCTGCCAAGCGAATATTACGCTTTTGCTAAACAAGCCGTGAGTTGGCAAGCATATCGCGATGAGCTGTTGTTACAAAAGCATAACGGTACTGCATTACTCTTTAATGCGCCGGTGCTTACTGAGCATAAAAATCAATTGCACATTATTGCTGGGCGAACTCACGCTAAAAACTTGATACAAGAAGGTAAGTTAAACGCCCAACTTGATTGGCTTGATGATGAGTTTGCTATAGATAAAAGCCAGAATATTATTGTATGCCCCTATTTTGATTATAGGCAGCTGAGTAATATTAAAATTGCCCGTTTGAGTGAATTAGTGGCTCAGTTGCGAATAATCTAAGCCACTTTCGTTTTTTAGGTAAGTGTTACGCTCAGTGTGTTAGCGCTATCAACTAGCATGAGCGATCCCAAAATAAATAGGATGCAGGCCGATGCACGGCCAAATTTTAGTGAGAGCGCCGGATTATTGCTGAGGATTTTTCTGGCACTTACCCCTATTAACCAATATACCAGCGCACAGCCAACTAAATGAATAATGCTAAGTACCAGCAATTGTTCAGTAATAGAAAATGACAGTGTTGGTAAAACAAACTGCGGCAATAAGGCTAAAAATAACAGTATCACTTTGGGATTCAAGCCACTAATTATAAAGCCCTTTCTCATCCACTTTAGAGGCGTGTCTGAGGTGTGTTCTTGGCCATCGTTATAGGCTGCAGGCATTGGAGGAAATCGGTACAGTGATACGGCAATCCAAATTATGTACAAAGCACCAAATAAGGTTAACAGCTTTATAAACATGGCATGCGACGCTAATAACGCGCCTAAACCTACTACCACTATTAAACTGGCCATTAAATGCCCAAGTATTAACCCCGCTACTGCAGGAATGATTTTATCACCCACTATACCTGCACTGATTGTATAAGCCCAATCGGCACCGGGGGTAAGTACAAACAAGATTGATACCAGCCAAAAAGAAAAAATAATATTAATATCCATACGTATCCATGCGCTAAAACCCAAAATAAGTGAACTGCTATTTTATTTCTTTCTGATGAGTAAAAGTTACTGTATTTTACTGACATAAGCGTTCATTTTAGGAAATAATCAACTATGGATACCATAGATAGGAAAATTCTTGCTGAGTTGCAAGTTGATGGCAGGCTCACCCTTTCTGAATTGGCTGATCGTGTTGGGCTAAGCGTGTCACCTTGTCATCGTCGTGTAAAAGAGCTTGAGAAAAGCAAAGCAATTGTTGGCTACAGAACTGAAATATCACCTGAAAAAGTGGGTTTAAACTTTTCTGCGTTAGTATTTATTACTATTAAAGAAGGTGATAAAGCGTCATTAAGCAAATTAGAGCAAGCAGTCGATGCTATCCCTCAGATCACCAATGCACAACGCTTATTTGGCACCCCTGATTACCTGTTACATGTTGTAACTAAAGATTTAGCCGCGTTTCAGCAACTCTACGATGACAAGCTATCAGCCTTACCGGGTGTGCAACGTTTAACTTCAACCATTGTGATGAAAGATATTGTAAGAGCGCGTAACTTGCACTTTTAACAGGTTATGTTTTACACGAACTTTAAAAAGTTAAGGCGATGACGCTGCAAAGCCTTTGCCTAAATAGGTAAAAATAAAGTGTAAATAAAGCTTGTTATAAAGTGTATTGCTGTTATTGTGCTTACCATCGGGTTGATAGAAAGCCCTGTTTATTTGTAAGTACCTCGTTGTTATTAGTAATAATCCTTCGCGATATCCTCAAGTTAAATGTTTGTTTTCTTCCTGTTAAACGCCTATTTTAAGGCAAATTTTTTATTATTTTTTTAGGATATTATTATGTCTAATACAACTACTGGTACAGTAAAATTTTTCAATGAAGCAAAAGGTTTTGGTTTTATTGAGCAAGAATCTGGCGCAGACGTTTTCGCACATTTCAGTGCTATCTCTGGCGACGGTTTCAAAACATTAGCTGAAGGCCAACGTGTACAGTTTACTGTTACTCAAGGTCAAAAAGGCCCGCAAGCTGAAAACATCGTTTGCATCTAATTATAGAGGGAGTGGGCTTTAAAGCGCACTCACTCCGCTTAAACTAGTGTTAAGCAATAAAGCTAATATCATTATGATATTAGCTTTTTTTTTGACAAAAATTTATACAACGTAACCGCTAAAGCCAAGTGCTTTAAAATAAAGCTTTGGAATACCAAATCCACATTCATTCAGTAGTTCACTAAAGCGCATACGATCTAGGGGGTAAAACTCTCTTTCGAGGTTATGCCCCATTTGAGTTTTGCCAGCTTCAGTTAAGCCTAATTGAGCACAGGTGTTTAATTGTGACTCACGCTCAAATGTTGTTTCTGGGCGCATTAAATCAGCAATGTAAAGATTCGCTCCTTTTTTAAGGTTAGCTTTAATGCTTTTAAGAATTTGTTTTTTGTCGCCGTTATCTTCTACAAAATGCATCACTAGTAAACATAATACGGCGTCTGCTTTCGCTTTTATTTTATCAACTGGGCTACATTCAATAGTGACACGGCTATCAATACCTTGCTCTGCAAAGCGTTGTTTTGCAATGTCGAGCATATCACTAGAGGTGTCTTGGGCAGTAAACTGCCATTTAGGATTCATTTTTGCTAATGCTAATACTTCCTTACCTGTGCCGGCACCAATCACTAAAATGTGTGCATCGTCGCTTAATGTGGTTTGCAGCTGTGCATTGGTTAGTTGATGAAGTAGCTCATAGCCTGGGACTAAACGGGTAATGCGGTTATCATATTCTTGTGCTTCTTCGCCTGTGAAAGTGGGCATGCTGTCTCCTTAAATTACGTTTATGGTGGAGTATCCACCCGGTTTTTTAGCGACATGAATTTGTGTAGCAACGCGTTCGCTCATTTCACTTACATGTGAAATTACACCGACCTTTCTACCTTGCGCTTGCAATGAATCTAGCGCGTCCATGGCAATACTGAGTGTTTCACTATCTAGTGTTCCAAAGCCCTCGTCAACAAATAACGAGTTAATTTGCACTTTGTTCGAAGATAGTGAGGCAAGTCCAAGTGCTAATGCCAACGACACTAAAAACGATTCACCGCCAGATAGCGTATTGACCGAGCGTTGCTCATCGGCCATATCGCGGTCGATAATGGCTATATCAAGTGACTCAGCAATTGCAGTGAGCTCATAGCGCTTGTTAAGGGTTTTTAAATGGCTATTAGCATAATGCAGCAATATTTTGAGTGTTTGTGTTTGCGCTAAATTACGCATTGTTTTACCTGTGGCATCACCGAGCACTTTATTAAGTAAATGCCATTGGTCAACCTGTTGCTTGAGTTGGCTTAGTTCAGCTTGTTTGCCCTCAAGCGCTTTTGCATTTTGGTTGTGCTGCTCAATCGCGGTGTTGATGGTGAGTAAGCTATTTTGCAATTGTGTTTGCTGGGTATTTAAGTGGTTTTGTTGCTCAATTAGCTGTGCTTCGCTTTGCGTTGGCTGATTATTTTGTTGGTGCTGTTCATTAGCTTGTTGCTGTTGCTTTAACGCGGCACTGGCATCAACGACTGCTTGCGATAGTTGCTCGCCTTGTTTTAACTGAATTTTAATATCGTCGTTGCTGATAGTTAGTAAAAATGTGACTTGCTCATGACTGATATCGCCATGAAGGATGTTAAATTCTTTAAACCAGTCGCTGTAACGCGTTTCAAGCATCACTAACTCTTGGTGGTTATCTGCCAGACGATGCTCAAGGTTTTTAAGCGTGATAGCGTGTTCATCGCGCTGTTTTACGGCACTGTCGTGTGCTTGTTGGCTGGCACTTAATTGGCTTTGGCAGTGCTCTAGCTGTGCTGACAGTTTAGCTTGGTAGTCATCGGCGCTAATAGTTTGGTTATCAAATAAGGCTAAGCGCTGTTGCTGCGTATTATTGTGTTGTTGCTGTGATTTAGTTAATTCTTCATTGAGCGTGCTAATTTGCTGCTCTGCTTTGGTTATAAGCGGTGTTAGTTGTTGTAACTGTACATTGGCGCTGTCGCATTGTTTTTGACTTTGTTCAAGCTGTGCTTGGATTTGCTGATATTGTTCTACCTGCTGAGCTAAATCGCTAAGCGTTAACGATCCTGCTTGCAATGCGTGCCAAAAATCACTGTGTTCAAAATGTAAATTGAGCTCTTTTATAATCGCTTCGTTTTGAGTTGCTAGTTCATCGCATTTGTTATTAAGCTGAGATTGCTGATTGCTCAGCTCAACATGCTGTGTGTTTAATTGTTGCTGTGTCGCTTGTTCTTTTTTAACTGTGCTTTGCAGCTGGTTAACAGTTTCTTGCAAATTACTAAGCTGTTTTTGCGCCGAAAAATACTGTGTTTTTTGTTCACTTAATTGCTTATAAGTTTCATCAAGCTGCTCAACTGTTAACTCATTAAGCTCGGTTTTAGCCGCTTGCATGGTATTTTTAATTTCCAGCATTTTGGCTTGTGCATCACTAATGGCTTGGCTGTACTGAGCATGCTCTGCCACCAAAACAGCGTGTTGTGTTTGGTGTTGATGAAGCTGTGCTTGAGCATCTTGGTGTTGCTGTTTTTTGCTATTATATGCATTTTCAAAGTCGGTTATTAAGTTTGTAAAAGGTTGGCTTTGATTGCTCGCGAACGGGTGCTCTGTAGCCCCACAAACGACACAAGACTCATTTGGAACCAGTTGTGCGCGTAAATGCTCAACATGCTCACTGGCGCGAAGCCTCGCTTGATTAAGCGCTTGCTCTGCGTGTTTAAGTGCCTGCTCTTTGCTGGTTAAATGCGTAAGCAGCGTAGTTTTAGTGTGTTCACTGTGGCTGAGCTTTTCTGCCACATCACGTTGCTGTTGCACCGTGTGTTTTAATTCTTGGTTAAACTGCTTATAGCGTGTGCGCTGATCTTTTAAATAATCAATGTTTTTAAGCTTAATGTCGCATTGTTCAATGTTAAATTGAGCGTGCTGCTGGTTTAGCTTATTTAGGCTTTGCTGCTGCGTTGTAAGCGTTTGCTCTGCTTGTTCGAGTTGTTTATTTTGCTCGCTAAGTTTTGCTGTGAGTATTGTTTGTTGCTCTGCGTGAGCCTGAGCTTGCTGCTGGGTTGTTTTTAGTTGTATCTGAGTATTAAAAAACTGCTTAAAACTATGATGAAAATAGTTCCAATCAGTTGCCAATGGCTTTAATTGACTCTGCTCGTTCAACCAGTGCTGATGCCCTGTGATTTGAGTTGTGGCTTGCTCTGCACTTATTTTGTTTTGTTGTAGCTGCTGTTGTAAATCACTTAATTGTTGCTGCTCTTTGGTGCTTTGTTGAGTCAGACTTTTTATCGTTTGGTTATATATTGCTAATTGGCTGTCGAGCTCTCGCGCTTTTGCAATCAGAGGCTCTGCCGTTAGCTTTTGTTTTTTTGCTGTATCTAATTCGTTTTGCTGTTTTTTAACGTTACTGGCTTGCTCGGTGATCAGCGCGTTGTGATCAAGCTCGTTTAATTGTTTTATTTGTGTATTTAACTGGCTATTTTGCGCTGTTAAGCTTTCACAGCGCTGGCGGTTATCTTTAATTTCAAGCGCACTTTGCGCTTGTTTTGCTTGCTCAGTTTGCGCTTTAACACCATTGAGTGCAGCATGTGCTTGTTGCTCGTTTTGCTGAGCATTTTTTAATGTCAGCTCTAAGCTATGTGCTTGCTTATACCAATTAACACCTTGCTCTGTCGTTGCTAAAGTTGTTTTAGTGTGTTCAATTTGTTGTTTTAAATCAGCCAGCGTTTGTTGTTTTTCACTCAGCTCATCGTCAGACAATAACGTATAACTGGCTAAACTTGCCGTTAGTAATTCAAATTTATCTTTAATAGCTTTGTTGCGCTCAAATATACGCTGCCCTATTCGACTAAATTTATCGGTGCCAGTCAGGCACTCTAAAAGCTGCGCGCGCTCATCGCCAGTGGCTTTTAAAAAGGCGGCAAACTCATGTTGTGCTAGTAACACCGCACGCGAGAACTGCTCAAAGGTTAAACCTATTTTATTTTCTATGGCTTTTAAGGTGCCACTTTTGTCAGCAATTAAGGTTTCATCGGGTAGGCTATGTAAAGTATGTTCGGCCACTTTAAGTTTGCCGGTTACTTTTTTATGTGTACGTTGAATACTATAACGTGCTCTGTAAAGTTGTTGGTCTTGGCCACTAAAATCTACTTCGGCGTACCCTTCCCATTTGCCACGGCGCAATAAATTGCGGGCATCGTTAAGCTTAATGTTATCGCCATTAAAATCTATTAGGTTACCTTTATCGCCTTTCAAACGCGCAGTTTTTGTATAAAGCGCTAGGCAGATAGCATCGAGTACGGTGCTTTTACCTGCGCCGGTGTCACCTGTAATGGCAAAGAGGCCTGCGTCTTTGAGTGGCGAGGCTAAAAAGTCGATTTCGGCATCGGCAATGGAGGCTAAATTATGAATACGAACAGCCGTTATTTTCATAGCAGTTGCTCCTGTTCAAGTTCTTCAATTACGTCGGTTAACAGTGCTTTTAATTCATTGGGCACGGTCGCTGCGGCCATATCTTTATCATTATTAAATGCTTGTTCGAGTAAGCTAATTGGGTTGAGCATTTCAACAAAGCTTAAATCTTCAAATACCGTTTCTGAGGAATTACTCACTTGCTGGTCACGAACTCGCTCTATGCCACAAAAATTAACCTGCTTTCCTTTAAGTGCTTGCTCAATTTGTTCTCGAAAGGTGGTATCGATATCACTTGATTTAAGTTTTACTCGTAAGTAGGGAGCCATGTCGTATTGCTCTGTATCGAGTGCTTTTATTTGCTCACACAGCTGCGCTAAAGGCACACACTCTCCTTCAGGAAGAACAATGACTTCTGCTAAACGCGGAATGTAAAGGGGGTTTACAGTGGTGTTTAACGGTTGGTTTTTTTGCGCGCTAAATTCAACCAGATTTACTTGATGGGTATACTTTCTCTCTGAAAACGACATTGGAATAGGCGTGCCGCTATAGCGAATGTACTCATTTTTAGCCACTAGTTGGGCTTTATGTAAGTGCCCTAGTGCGACGTAATTGGCTTGCTTACCAAATACCAACGCTGAAATAGCTTCTTCACCGCCAATGACCAAATTACGTTCAGAGTCACCGGAAATATTACCGCCTTTTGCATGCAAATGACCCATAACAATTAAAGGCGTATTTTCAGCGTTAAGTGTTAGCGCATGTTCAAGAGCAAGTTCATAGGCTTTTGCAACGCCCTGTGCGTAACTAGGGCCATCTTCGGTTTGGCTAAGCGTGCTTATGTCACTGGTGCGTAAAAAAGGCATAGCGAGTACCACAGCGCGTTTATCATCGTTATTAATCGTTATTACAACGTCACTGGGTTTAGCAGGATCAAACCGCCCTACCACATGAGTATCAAACTGGGCTAATAAGGGCTGTGCAGCCAAAATACGATTAGCGGAGTCATGATTACCCGCAATAATAACAACGTGTAATTGTGGGCACTGGGCTTTGGCGTTTTTTATAAATTGATAGAGTTGGTTTTCGGCGCTAGCACTGGGGGTGGCGGTATGATAAATGTCGCCTGCAACAAGCAATAAATCGATTTGTTGGCTAACGAGGGTGGTTAATAACCAAGAGAAAAAAGCATGATGTTCATGACGGCGATCATGTTCATAAAATTGCTGACCTAGGTGCCAGTCTGAAGTGTGAAGAACTTTCATTTTGCGCTCTTAAAAAACCATAAGAGCGCCAATATACCCAAGGCAATTAAAGATGCAAGTATCGCTTTAGGTTAAAGTATACCAAGCTATAAAAATAACGGGCAAAGCAGCGAGCGCGATTGTTAAAGGCCACTTTAATGCTTTGGCTTTTTTAGCTTGTAATACTTGCAGTGCATTAGTTTCATTACAAGCAGCGACTTTATCAATATACAGATAACCCGAGTTTATATACTGCTTACAATTTTGCACGTCTGCTGGTATTGCAATTAGTTTTTGCTGCTTTTTTAGGACATAAAAATCCATAAACTCACCACACTTAATACGATTAGTTAGAACAAAAAATATTTGAGAGAAACGCTAAAAAAATGCTCTCAAATTAAAAAAGTGGGCGATTCTAATTACAAACCATAGTAAAGATCAACCTAAAACTGCGTTATTTAGCTTTTTTAATGAAAATAGCTGTGTTTTTTTGTTTTATCTCTACTTTTAGTGATAGCCAGTGTGTTTTGTAAACCCCCTTTACAGTTTTGTTTAGCGTATTAATGGCCTTTTTTTATTCAATTTCTGACGAAATGTCCGTTCTTTTTTGTTGTGTAAAACGCTATTTATTGTATTTATAAAAAGGTGGGGAATATCACCCTATAAAAGCAGGGTTTTATCGCTATTTTATTGAAGCTAAGCTGTAAATTTGTCACAGTAGCGTTACTAAAATCGATCAGGATTAACAATGAAGAAAAATTTATTTACACTCAGTGCGTTTATAATGCCTTTGGCAATGGCAAGCACTGTGCTTGCCTCATCTGTTGAGCAAACTAAAGGCAGCTATGTTGATAAGTTTCGTCAACTAGACGAAGCCTTGCCTACTCCTAATGTTTACCGCAGTGCAGCAGGTGCCCCTGCTGAAAATTATTGGCAGCAACGCGTTGACTACGATATTGATGTAACACTCGATGAGCAAAAACGTCGTTTAACGGGGAGTCAAACAATTGAATATAAAAATAACTCTCCACATACATTAAAGTATCTATGGCTTCAGCTTGATCAAAATATTTTTAAAAATGACTCAATTGCAGAAACCACACAAACATTTAAAAGTACCTTACAAAACGAACCAGATGCAAAACCAGCTAAGTTAAGCTTAGGTGATTTACGTCGTCAACAGTTTATGAACGACAATGAACTGGGTTACACCATTAGCAATGTTAAAGATGAAGATGGTAAAGCGCTGCGCGTGACTGTGGTTGATACCTTAATGCGCATTGATTTAAATACGCCACTTAAACCAGGTAAAGATGTTGAGTTTAGTATGGACTTTGCGTTTAACCTCGTTGAAGAAGACGCGGTAGGCGCACGTGCAGGTTACGAGCATTTTGAAGAAGACGGTAACGATATTTTCTTAGTTGCACAGTGGTTTCCTCGCTTAGCGGCTTACACCGATTACGAAGCATGGACAAACAAACCGTTTTTAGGCAGTGGTGAGTTCACTTTAGAGTTTGGTGACTACGATGTTGAAATTACGGTTCCTGCGGATCATATTGTATCGGCAACTGGTAAGCTTGATAACCCAAGCTCGGTATTGACCAGCACTCAGCGCAAGCGTTTAAAAGAAGCTGAAACAGCAAAACGCCCTGTGTTTGTTGTTACCGAAGAAGAAGCGCTCGAAAACGAAAAAGCCGGTACAGACAAAACAAAAACATGGCATTTTAAAGCAGAAAATGTTCGTGACTTTGCTTGGGCATCATCACGTAAATTTATGT
This sequence comes from Pseudoalteromonas sp. APC 3694, assembly GCF_030407565.1. Classification (NCBI taxonomy): domain Bacteria; kingdom Pseudomonadati; phylum Pseudomonadota; class Gammaproteobacteria; order Alteromonadales; family Pseudoalteromonadaceae; genus Pseudoalteromonas; species Pseudoalteromonas sp. APC 3694. The sequence continues at coordinate 2,823 of NZ_JASDDE010000039.1, read as the reverse complement.
GGGATGCTAAAGGTTACCAGCAAGGTGGTGATGAACAACCACTCGTTATGGCGATGTCGTTCTTCCCTAAAGAAGGTGGCGACTTATGGAAGAAATACTCAACTGAAGCGGTTGTACACACGATGGAAGTGTATTCACAGTATTCATTTGATTACCCATATCCAACTGCGCAGTCAGTTAATGGCCCTGTAGGGGGTATGGAATACCCAATGATCACTTTTAATGGCCCACGTACAGATTTACAAGACGATGGTACACGCACTTACTCTCAAGCAGAAAAGCGTTTTTTAATTGGTGTTGTTATTCATGAAGTGGGTCATATCTACTTTCCAATGATTGTAAACTCAGATGAGCGCCAATGGACTTGGATGGATGAAGGTTTAAATAGCTTTTTAGACGGTGTTGCTGGGCGTGAATGGGATCCAACCATTCCATGGGGTGTTGAACCACGTGACATTGTTGCTTACATGAAGTCAGAGACTCAAGTGCCTATCATGACGCAATCAGACAGTGTGCTTCGTTTAGGCCCTAACGCCTATACTAAACCAGCTGCGGCATTAAATATTTTACGTGAAGTAATTTTAGGGCGTGAATTATTTGATTTTGCGTTTAAAGAATATGCTCAGCGCTGGAAATATAAGCGCCCTACTCCGGCTGATTTTTTCCGTACTATGGAAGAAGCCTCAGGTGTTGATTTAGATTGGTTCTGGCGTGGTTGGTTCTACACCACAGACCATGTCGATATCTCGCTTGATAAAGTATATCAATTACGTTTAGACACCAAAAATCCAGATATCGACTTTAAACGTTTACGTGATATTGAAGCGAATAAGCCAAGCTCATTATTTGTTGAGCGTAATCGCGCTGAAGGTAAAAAAACGTGGGTTGAACAAAATCCAGATGTGACAGACTTTTATGACGAAAACGATCGTTTTACCGTTACAAACAAAGAGCGTAATACGTACAATAAGTTTTTAGAAGGCTTAAAGCCGTGGGAGCGTAAAACACTTGATCGCGCGCTAGAAGAAGACAAAAACTACTACGTGATGGAATTTTCAAACCTCGGTGGCTTAGTGATGCCAATTCTTTTAGAGCTAACGTATGAAGATGGCACTAAAGAGGAACGTTATATTCCAGCAGAAATTTGGCGTCGTAATCACAAAAACGTACAAAAGCTGATTATTACCGACAAAAACAAACCGCTTACCTCAGTAACGGTTGATCCAGGCTGGGAAACAGCAGATGTTGATGTAGAAAATAACCACTACCCACGTCGTATTATTCCTTCGCGTATTGAAGTGTATAAACGTGAAAAGAGTAAGGCAAAAGTAAGCCGCGATATTATGCAAGATATCAAAACAGAGCTGAAAAAAGACGAGCCAAAAGACGAAAAAAATAACGACGAGGATCAATAATAATGCGTTTTTTGCTTATTATTGTTTGTTTTTTAATTGCTGCGCCAAGTATGGCGCATCAATTAAAATCATCCGTTACAACGGTGTTATTTAATCAGCGTACGCACAATATTGAATTGATGCATCGTTTTTATTTACATGACACAGAGCATGCTGTTGGTAACTTGTTTCAAGGCAAAGTGGATATTATGAGTAACAAGCGTGACCAAAAACGCTTTGCCAAGTATGTTGAATCTCATGTTGCCTTACAAACCTTGAGCGGTGAGCCCCTCACCCTTAATTATGTAGGTGCACAAGTGGATGGTAAGTTTTTTTGGGTGTACCAAGAAGCTGCTATTCCCGATGAGATTGAGGGCATTAGAATGAGTCATGGTGCACTGCGTGATTTGTGGCCTGCACAAGTGAATATGGTGAACGTTGAAGGGCGAGGACAGATCAAAACCTTAAACTTTAGCCAAGACGATACCTGGCTTGAAGCGAAATTTGAGCCGAAATAACCACTATTATTGCGCACCTTTAGAGGGTGCGCACTTTCCTTTATAGCTGATCGAGTTAATTAATTGCATCGTAAAGTCTTTACTATACCAGTTATACAAACCCAAACTATTACGTTATCAAGTGAGCTATAATTAAATTTCAATGGACTGAGCTGTTTTTATATGTTTATTGATATACTTTTTATTAAAGGTTTAGCTAACCTAAGCCAAACCTAGCATACTGAGCTAATTATTTAGCGCAAGGAATGAAATGAAAACGCAAATTGAGGCAATCAAAGGTGTTATTTTTGATTTAGACGGAACTTTAGTATCTTCAGAATTAAACTTTTCATTGATAAAAGCCCAAGTAGGTTGCCCTGCAGAGCAAGACTTACTCGATTACATAGAACAATTGCCTTCCCCCTATATGCGTGAAGAAGCAATGAATATAGTGCATCAGCATGAGTTATTAGATGCACAATCGGCTAAGCTTCTACCTGGCGTTGTAGAGGCTGTTAAAGCGCTACAAGCTAAAAACATACCTATGGCCATTGTTACACGTAATTTTGATAAGGCGGCGACATTAAAGTTACAGAATAACCCGCTACCAATAGAAACAGTACTCACCCGAACAGACGCACCAGCAAAACCCGATCCGAGCGCTTTATTAACGGTTGCAACTCAATGGGAAATGCCGGTTGATAATGTGATTTATGTTGGTGATTATTTATACGACATACAAGCGGCGCACAATGCCAATATGCGTGCCTGTTTGTATGCACCTGATGTAACCCCCGGATATGCCGAACAAGCCGATTTTGTTATTCATGCGTTTGATGAGTTGGTGTCATTAATTGACAATTACGCTGAAAAAGTGAGGGTCTGTTGACCTTTCAAGGTTGAATTTGCAGCAGTCTGTTTGGTATTTAGGC
>NZ_JASDDE010000038.1:0-39336 GCF_030407565.1 Pseudoalteromonas sp. APC 3694 | reverse complement strand
GCAGATTTGGTTTAAAGTTCACGGGCAACGGGCAACGGGCAACGGGCAACGGGCAACGAGCAACGGGCAACGGCTAAGGCTGCGAGAAGCGGGTTAAGCTTGGATGATGTAGCAGCGGATTGATTCTGCGTCTATTAGTGATAATGCGCGAGGTAAACTCCCGCCTACAGATATAAAAAAACCTTGCGATGTTAACCGCAAGGTTTTTAAACTTCTCGAACCTAGAACCTAGAACCTAGAACCTAGAACCTAGAACCTCGAACCTCGAACCTCGAACCTCGAACCTCGAACCTCGAACCTGAGATTTTTACAAATACTCAAACACTTTAATAACGCGCTCTACGCCAGAGACATTACGAGCTATATTTACGGCTTGGTTTGCTTCAGCGTCAGATACTAGTCCCATTAAGTAAACTTCAGCGTTTTCTGTCACTACTTTTATATTATTACTGCTGATGTTTTCAGCCGCTAAAAGCTGTGCTTTTACTTTTGAGGTTAACCACGAGTCGTGTGTTTGCGTGGTAATACCAATATTTGAGCCAATGCGTAGTTGGTTGTGAATTTTACGAATGCCAGATAGGTTCTCAATGGTTTTAAACGCTTGGTTTTTCATTTCTTGGTTAGGCACTTGTCCTACCATTAAAACCACGCCATTAACGCTTATAACGCTGATATGAGCAAACTTATTAAGACGTTCATCTTCACTAATAGCAATGCTGGCTTTTATTTCAATGTTGTTGTCGTCTATTTGCGAGCCAATGGTTCGTCTATCGTTTGCTGCAGTAACAGCACTGGCTGTGCCGGCGACTACAGCTGCGGCACAACCTTGCAATAACACAACAGTGCCTAAAATAATTAGGGAGCGTTTAAACATAATTTTCATCCTGCGGGAAAAGAGTTAAATCTACCAATTCACTTAAACAGTGAAGGTTAACTAAATGCGATTCAATAATGCGACTCGGGCGTTTAGACGGTGTACGTATTTCTACATCGTTGTGCCCAAGTAAGCCAACGAGTTCGCCACCATCATCACCTACCATTACTATGACCTTCATATCTTTGGTTAGTGCCGCTTCTACTGCAGAAATTATGTGTTTTTCATTACCATTAATGGCAAGTACCAATAATAAGTCACCTTGCTGAGCAAAGGCACGAACTTGGCGTGCAAAGGTATCGTGGTCATCTATTTGATTGCCTTGACCTAGGTTAATATTTTCTTGTGAGAGAGCGATTGCAGGTAAGCAGGGACGTTCTGTTTCGTAAAAATTAACCAGTACGCCTGCCATGTGTTGTGCCAGCATATGGCAGTTTGCAGTACCGCAACAGATCAATTTATTACCATTGATCAGGCTTTGTGCAATGGTGAATGCCGCTGACTCCAATGCGCTAGGAAGTACTTCACCTGCTGCAATTTGAACTTGAATACTTTCTTTAAAAATTTCTTTTATTGTGTCTTGCATGGATTACCAACAATTAATATCTAATTCTGTGTGAGCTCACACCCGCTTTATTAAGGATGATGATTTTTAGAAGCAGCTTGTTAATTTTTAACTACGCATTAATGCATTTAGCTGTTGTAATAATTGCTCACTCATTTGTATGTGCTCGGTATTAAAATACGTTTTTTAGCCAGTTTATGTGTAGTGATGGCTCGCCTGTTATAGCAACATAATCAATACGTAATGGCTGATTCTTTAAGTTTTTAGCCGCGAGGTAATGATAAATAGTTCGTCTTAATTTTGCTTGCTTTTGCGGGCTTAAAGCATAATTAGCGCCGCCTTTTATATTATTTTTACGAAACTTAACCTCAACAAACACTAAGGTGTCACCGTCTTTCATAATGACATCAAGTTCGCCATAGGGGCAGTAGTAATTACGCTCAATCGCTTTTAAGCCTTGTGCTTCTAAATACTTTTGCGCTTGGCGCTCATAATACTGGCCTTTTTCACGACTATTTTGCCACAGCTGTTTAAACCACGACATGCTAACCCCTTAGTTAATTATGGTTATGCCATCGTTTGCTGATTGCATAAATAGCGGCACAGGGCGTTGTGTTTTTAACTCCACCGGTTTTATTCGGCGGTTGCTGTACTGAGCCCATTGCAGTGAACGTTCAATATCACCGGCACTATTAATCGACAATTTACCGCTCAACCCTGAAAAGTATTTATCGGGTGTAACACTCAATTGTCTAATATCGTTAAGCATGGTGACGGAATCATAAGCCATCGCAAATAAACGTTGGCTTATATCGGCTTGTTCAGGCCATAAATCATTGTATTGCTGACGCAGATTATGTTGCTTAATTTGTGAGTCTAACATCCAAGGCAGTTCAGTAAAGTAGAGTCCGTCTAAATCACCTTTGTCAGTGGTATCTATTTGCTTACTGTGGCTTTTAGAGCTGGCGTAAATAGGAATTCTATCGGCAAAGGTACTCACATTAACATCAAGGTAAGGCTTAATTAATCGGGTTTCAATGGCGTCGCCGAGTATGTAAATGGCATCAATATCGCCACGTGAGCGTGTTTCGCTTTCAACTTCTTTATTAAAAAGTGCTTTAACCGATTTAATACGTTCTTTTGACTTATCAACTTCTAACAAGCTAGTAATGGTATTGGGCATATCTTTGTTATCGTTATAAAAACCAACTTGCGTGGTTGTTTCACTATAGCGTTGCCACTGCAGATTAAAGTAGTCAACTAAGCGCTGGCCATTGGTATTATTTGGCGCTAACAACATCGGCTTTTGATAACCCTGTGCTAAAAAGTGCTCTAGCGTTTGCTGTACTTCATGTTCAGGATTAAGCGCAAAAAAGTAATGTTGCAGCGAGGTTCTTTCGCCATCAAAGGTATTTAAATGTAAGGTGGGTATATCGAGTAATGTATTGGTATTAGCGAGCTTATCTATATTGGCTTTTAATAGTGGGCCAATAACAAAGTCAGGCTGTAACTGAGAAATTTGTGCGCTCAACGCTTCTGTTTCAGTGTTTTCATCTATAAACAGTGTTTCGTTGATCTCTTTTTTATCAAGCGCTGCCAATATACCGGCTTTTAAGGCATCCCCAAGGCGCTTATTAGCACCTGACTGAGGCAGTAAAACAACCAAACGCTCAATATTAATTGGCGCTAATTCATTAGCATACGTTTCTTGTTTTGGCAGTACATTGTTACCAGGATGCCCAAGGTAACGGCGGCGCCAATTATTAATGGCTTGGTCTAAATCAACCGAGCTGTTGGCGTAAACTTGATGATACAAAGCTAAGTTTACCCAACCTTGTTGAATAACAGAACCACGGTTAAATCGTTCTAATGCGTAAGATGAGAGTTGCTTTAAATTTTTCCAAAGTGCATCACTAAGCTGAGGAATTGAAATAGTGTTTTTAGTTGCAGATTCTGACGCCGCAAAAAAATAGGGTGCAGCACGTTTTGGCAAGTTTTGAGAAGCAAAAATGCTGGCAGTTAAAAATTGGTGCCAGGCAAAATGTTCGGGTTGCTTGAGTTGTCCCTCAAGTGAGTTTAATACTTCAAGTGCTTGCTGATTTTTATTCTGCTCTTTTTGTGCAAAGGCAATATATAAACGGTTTTGAATTTGATCAACACTGGCAGTAAGTGCAAGTTCGCTACATATTGTTTCGAGTAGCGGCCAGTTTTCTTCAGTAATGGCGCTATCACGGGCACTATAAAGCAGTTGAATTTTATCTGCACCAAAACGGTTTTGCGCTAATTGATAAATCGATTGCGCGTTCAGTGATTCATTTTTCAGCGTATTGGCACTGCTATTTAAGTTATCGCTGGTTTTAGTTGGTTTTTCGGTTGTGCTACACGCCGATAACCCTGACAATATAATTAATAGACTAACTAGTTTAAGTCGCACAATGATTTCCCATACGTTAACGCGATTTGCTTATATTACTGACTGACGCAGGAGACCTCAATGTTAAATGAGGAGAATTCACAGAAAATTGGCACTCTTTACGTTGTTGCCACCCCAATCGGCAATTATGACGACTTAAGTCAGCGTGCAATCGCGACATTATCGCAGGTTGACTTAATCGCGGCTGAAGACACTCGCCATACTGGCAAGCTACTCAGCCACTTTGGTATTAAGGCTAAAACCTTTGCGTTACATGACCATAATGAAAAGCAAAAAGCGCAGCAAATTATCGACCAACTTAATCAAGGGTTAAATATTGCATTAGTATCCGATGCCGGCACGCCGCTTATAAGCGACCCTGGTTATGCCGTTGTTAATTTATGCCGTGAGCAGGGCGCAAGTGTAACACCCGTGCCTGGTGCATGCGCTGCTATTACGGCGGTATGTTGTTCAGGGCTGCCAACCGACCGTTTTCAGTTTGTTGGCTTTACGCCCGCTAAAAGTAAAGCACGCCAAGATTTTTTTATTGATGCGGTTAACTCAAGTATTACCAGTATTATGTATGAAAGTACCCACCGTATTATGGCAAGCTTAGACGATTTAGAAGCAGCGCTAGGTGGTGAGCAGCAAGTGGTATTTGCCAAAGAGCTCACTAAAACATTTGAAACCTTTTTTAATGGCACAGTGACTGAGTTAAAGCAGTTTTTAACTGACGATCCTACTAAACAGCGCGGTGAAATAGTACTCATGCTGCCGGGTAAACCTAAGGTAGTTGACGATATTCCGCCAGAGGCACGCAAAATGTTAGCGCTACTTGAAAACGAAATGCCAATGAAAAAAGCCTGTGGCGTGGTGGCCGATTACTTTGGTATGAAGAAAAACGCGCTGTATAAAACAATTATTGAAGAAAAACAGTAAATGTTTACTGCGTAGTGTGGTGCTCTCATGTATACTGCGCGCCGAGTTAGCCAAGATAATCGCTGCCTGCAACGAAAATGCGCAGGGGGAGGAAAGTCCGGGCTCCACAGGGCAGAGTGCCAGTTAACGGCTGGGGGGCGTGAGCCCACGACAAGTGCAGCAGAGAGAAGACCGCCAATCTTCGGATTGGTAAGGGTGAAAGGGTGCGGTAAGAGCGCACCGGACCGCTAGTAATAGTCGGTTGCAAGGTAAACTCCACTCGGAGCAAGACCAAATAGGGTTCCTTATGGCGTGGCCCACGTTGGAACCGGGTAGGTTGCTTGAGCCATAGAGCGATTTATGGCCTAGACGAATGATTATCACTTTCTTCGGAAAGGACAGAACCCGGCTTATAGGCTGACTCACTCATTCAATAAAAAAGCTCGCAGTTAACGCTGCGGGCTTTTTTGTGTTTGGAATATGCCGTCAGCCGTCAGCGAGCGGCGGGTGACGGGCTTAAAACCTAAACTCGACGCGAGTCTAACTATCGCCTTCAGGCATAAAAAACCTTGTAATGTTAACCGCAAGGCTTTTAAATTTCTCGAACCTCGAACCTCGAACCTCGAACCTCGAACCTCGAACCTCGAACCTCGAACCTCTCTATATAATATTTTTTCCCTGCTCCGGATCGCGCGATTCATCGGCTTGCTCGCGAATATCATCCGTATCACTACTTACATCATCAATACTGTGTTCATGCTCTGTGGTTTTATGTTTTTGAATATGTGATTGCTCGTTAATTTCTTCTGTTGTCTCTGTTGTCTCTGTTGTCTCTGTTGTCTCTGTTGTCTCTGTTGTCTCTGTTTTAGCTTCGCTTGCTATGGGATAAATATCTTCACCTTGGCTATTGAGCAATATACGTTCTCTGGCATTGTCAGGCATGCTTATATTATGTTGCGTAAAACTATTGATTAACTCTCGCATAAGCTGTGAGGATACTTTTACCGTGCTGTATTGTTCGCCGTTGACCCAAAAGTAAACGGTAAAGTTAATAGTGGCGGAGCCTAAGTTATCAATCAATACTTGGGGAGGTGGATCGCTAAGCACAGAGGTTTGCTGCGATATTATACTAATTGCCAAACTTTGTGCGTCGCGAATGTCATTATCGTAGCCAATACCGATTGAAAAATGACCGCGCATTTTTGGATTAGCGGTTAAGTTTTTAATGGTATTTTTATACACAGTCGCATTGGGTATTTGAATATGATTGCCATCGTAGTCAACTAAAGTGGTTGCCCGTGCAGTTACTTTTTTAACAATACCAATTCTGCCATCAACTTCTATTACATCATCTATTTTAAATGGACGCTGTACACTTAAAAGTAAACTGGCAATAAAGTTCTCAGCAATATCCCGAAAGGCAAAGCCTAAAATAAGCCCAATTAATCCGGTGCCACTCATAATTGCGACCGCGAATTCGGTGAGTCCTGCCAAGCGTAAAAATAGATAAAACCCGAGTAAAATAATTAAGGTGCTAATACCTCGCCTAGCAACTAGGTGTACTAATTTACTCTTGGTCATGTAAGTAACAGGCTTTATTAACAAGCGTGATAATGGTGTGGCAATTAAATAACTAATCACCAAAATAACAATCCCTAATAATAAAGTGGGCAGTAATTGCATGAATGTGTGTAGTAATTGCACGCTTTGATCTTTTAAAAAGCTCCAGGAAATAGAGTTTGGCTTAACGGTGTCGATTGCTGGAATTGATGTGTTATTAGCGAGTGTTGCAATTAAAGCACTGAGCATAGAGGTCATCCGTGTTAGGTTGAAGTAATTAGGGTCTGTGTTAAACAATAGCAGCAAGTCTAATACCAAGCAGTATTTTTTTGGCAAACATTTTGCTAATTAATTAGGAAAAGGGAGTTAACTATGAGTGACTTTAAGCGTGGCCAAAGAGCCAAGCAGCCTAACCATATCCCTCTGCGTGGCTGGTGGGATATTATAAGGCGAATAGTAAAACAAATGAGCCGTGATAATTTATCTTTAGTGGCGGCTGGCGTGGCATTTTATGCGTTACTGGCTATTTTTCCCGCCATTGCGGCATTGGTGTCTGTGTATGCTTATTTTGCATCACCGAATGATATTAGTGTGTATTTAAGTCAGTTTATGGCGTTATTACCACAAAGCACTCAAGAAATTATTTTATCTCAAGTTTCAAGTCTTGCGCAAAAGTCACAAACTAGTTTAAGCCTTAGTGCGCTGGCTACTTTACTGCTCACTATTTGGAGTAGCTCTAAGGGCAGCCAAGCGTTGATCACAGCATGTAATATTAGTTATCACGAATACGAAAAGCGTTCATTTTTTAAGGCGCAACTTGTACGTTTATTATTTTCAGTAGGTGCAATTGTGGTGGCTGTAATAGCACTGGTAATTATAGGTATATTACCGCTAGCGCTTAACCTGTTAGGAATAAAAGAGAGTATTGATTTTTTAATCATGCTTATCTCATGGCCATTACTGGCACTAACCTTTAACTTTGCACTATTAATTTTATACCGTTATGCGCCTCACAGAAAAGCAGCTAAATGGCGCTGGGTTACCGTGGGCTCATTCACCGCCACCGTATTATGGATTGTGGCATCTTTTGGCTTTTCATTTTATGTATCTCATTTTGCTAGTTACAACGAAACATATGGCTCTTTAGGTGGGGTGGTTATTATGCTTATGTGGCTATTTATTAGCGCTTATATCATTATTTTAGGAGCCACAATCAATGCAGCGTTAGAGCAGCAAACTGCTCAAGACAGCACCATTGGACCAGATAAAAAAAGAGGGCAGCGAGGTGCGTATGTAGCAGACCACCTCGACACAAAATAACCAGTATTAGGGCTAAATGACTTTTATTTTAAACTAATTGCTTGATTTGTTGTTATCAGCTGCATAAACGAGGCTTTGTGCAGCGGCTTTGAAAACAAATAGCCTTGACCATAATCACAACCGGCCTCAAGTAATAAATCCATTTGTAATTTTGTTTCTATGCCTTCGGCAATTACTTTTAAACCAAGCTGATGAGCCATCATGATGATTGCTTCACACAAAGCCAGCTCTTGACTATCTTTTTGAATATTATCAACAAAGCGTTTATCTATTTTTAGGTAGTCGGTATCCATTTCTTGCAAGTAAGCAAGCGATGAGTAACCGGTGCCAAAGTCATCAAGCGCCAATTGCATCCCTGATTTAACCAAGGCTTTTAGGCGGCTTTGGGTCAACTCTTCAGGATTAACCATTAAGCCTTCAGTAATTTCGGCCACAATCGCTGAGGCTGGTATATTTGCCTTTGCTAGCATATCGTACCATTCGTCTATGCCGCTATCGACGGTTGCCAATTGCACTGGTGAAACGTTAATGCTTATTTGAAATTCACCTTGAATGTGTTTTTTAATATCATTAAGTGTTTGTAGTGCCTCAGCAAATACAAATTGACCTAGCGCATTTATTTGTCTGGTTTCTTCAGCAAGAGGAATAAAGTTAGCAGGGCTGATCAGGCCTTTTTCTGGGTGTTGCCAACGAATAAGCCCCTCAGCTTTGTGAATGTGTAAATCACCAAGCGATACGATAGGCTGGTAATACAATTCAAACTGTTCTAGCTCTATAGCTGAGCGAAGCTCTTTGAGTAGTTGCATTCTTGCGTTTGCATCTTCTCGCATATCATGTGAGAAAAATTCAAAGCCATTGCGACCGCTATTTTTTGCTTTATACATAGCTTGGTCAGCAGCTTTAAGTAATTGCTCTGGATTTTGGCCATCATCTGGCGCGCAGGCAATACCAATACTGGCACTGATATACACTTTTTCATCTTCAATAAAAATAGTGGAGGCAAGGCTAAGCAAAAGTGATTTTGCCATTTGCTCGATGTTTTCGCTGCCATGTAAATCACTAAACACAACTACAAACTCGTCTCCGCCAATTCGTGCTACAAAGTCAGCCTCTTTGGCCGTTTGTACAATTCGCTCAGATACTAACTTAAGTAATCTATCGCCGTAATGGTGGCCCAATGTGTCGTTAATATCTTTAAAATGATCAATATCTAATAGCATAATGACCAGTTTTTGGTCGTGGTTGTTTACGCTCGTAAATCGTTTGTTCAACCGCTCTTTTAGCTCTAATCGATTAGGCAAGTCGGTTAAGTGATCAAAATGCGCTTGTCGCCAAATTAATTCATCTGCTTGTTTTTTCTCGGTTAGGTCGGTAAAAATAGCAATACGACTAATCGGGGCTTTATTTTTATCGTAAATAGTATCGATGGTTAACCATTCAACATACAGCTCGCCATTTTTACGACGATTGGTTATTTCACCTTGCCAACGCCCTGTTTTATTGAGCGATTGCCACATGTAATTATAAAACTGCTTATCGTGTTTACCCGATGATAAAATACTAATAGTTTGATTGAGAGCTTCTCTTCGAGAATACAAAGTTGTTTCACAAAACGCAGGGTTCACATCATAAATAACCCCATTTTCATCCGTGATTGCCATGCCTTCACTGCTGTTGTTGTAAACTAATGACGCTAAATGCAACGATTCTTGATTTTGCTTTCGTTGCGTGATGTTACTAATAACGATAATAAACTCATCGGCTTTTTTCATTGGGCTAATTTTAGCTTCATAAAACTGATTGTCTTGTTTTTGTTCAAGCTCAACAGTGACAGGGGCGTTCAGGGGTATTAAGTACCCTTGCACTTGTTTTAAATTAGCATCAGAGAATAAACACGATAATTTTTTAGGGGGTGTTGAATGGCTATAATTTAACGATTTAATATGTCCACCGGTATCAAGAATATTGCCATTAACATCTACGCGTAAAAAAGTATCGGGTAATGCATTAAGTAAGCTATTGAGCTCGTCATGCTTATGTTTAAGGCATGCTTCAGCCATTAAGCGAGTTTCGGCCATGTATTTAAAACGATGGTAAAGTCTATTTAGCTCAGGACTATTGGGCTGCTCATCGTCATGAGGCATATTACCGGCCGCTAAGCGGTTAACCGCCTGCGTTAAACTTTTAACCGGATTTAAAATACTTTTATTGATTAGTCGTCTGGCCATTACAGCTAAAAGAAGAATAGTAATTAAAAACCCTAAAACCATTTTTACAAAGTTAATATCTATCTGCTCAATCGCTTTATCAACTGGCTGAGTAATGTAAATTGATAGTTGATTACCGCTAGTATCTTTATAAAGCGTTGTGTGATTGTAAATTCGGCTCGCTCCATCATTCCCTCTGTAAATTATTCCGGCCTGTTGGCTATGATCAAGGTCTTCATTGGTTATTTTTTTACCTAATCGATCGGCTGAAAAAGGAAAATTAGCCAAAATTAGGCCGTTAGAATCAGTAATCACTGCGCGTGAATTATTGGGCAGATTTAAATTATTAAGCGCTGAATTCCACCATTGCAAAGCAATTGCGGCAACTAACATACCTGTAATTTCGCCATTTTCATCTGATATTGGCGAAGCAAAACTCAGATTGGGCGCATTAATACTTCTACCAATTTGATAAGAGCCAATTGAAAGCGCTTTAGTTGTGAGGGCATGTTGAAAGTATTGACGATCGCTAATATTTATATTTTGGTTATTGCCATTGGTTGCACACATAATATTGCCTTGTCGATCATAAACACTCACATTTGCAATGTTGCTATACAATGTTTGTAAGTCTAAAAAGTAAGGCGGGCAATTGACCGACATTTTGGTAATATTTATGTGCTTGTTTGCTAAGAATAGGGTCAGGCGTTGTACGTCATCGATAATATTTTTTTGCTGTAAAACTAAATGATCAGCAATATGCATTACTTTTTTTTCACTTTCTTTAAGTGCTGCATCGCGACTAAACCATAAGGTAATTAAGATCACAGCGATCCCAGGCATGCAAATTAGCATAAGTAGGCGATAAAGCTGATGTTTTAATGATGCAGTAAAAATAATCGTATCCAAATAAGTATGGGGTGAAACTATGACCAATAATTCTACTATAAATAACCTTTAATGTACTAAAATTATATCGCAAATATTAAATTTACTTTTATTGTATATAACTGAAATTTATTAATTAATTTTCGGGTCTAGTTATAATAAATTAACATTTTATACTTTTACTTAACCTATTTTAGGCAAAAAATGAAAATAACCAAAGTACTAACTGCTTATGCTACCCAAGATGGGGATGGTGTTAATATTCGTCGTATTCCAGGATTTGATGGTAAATATTTAGATCCATTTTTAATGATAGATGAGCTTAAATCTGATGATGAGAGTGACTATATTGGTGGTTTTCCTCCTCATCCTCATAGGGGTATTGAAACCTTTACCTATATTTTAAAAGGCGGGTTTGAACATCAAGACCAAATGGGTAACAAAAAGGTGATTCGTGCTGGTGACGTACAATGGATGAGTACCGGTAGCGGTGTTATGCACAGTGAAATGCCTCTTGCCGATGCTGAACAAGGCTTACATGGTTTTCAAATTTGGCTCAATATGCCAAGTGCTCAAAAAATGCGTGAGCCTCAATACCAAGATACCACAGAGCATCCAGCACCGAGTTTTACTAATCAACAAGGTGTTTCACTTAAAGCCTTAGCAGGGACATGGCAATTTGAATCACACCAATTGGCTGCAAGCTTACAAAATTTAGCTGCTAATGGCGCTATAGCCGATGTAGCTTTGCCTGCGGGTGAAGGGCTTAATTTACCGGCTTTAAAACAGCAAAAAGTGATGATTTATATTCATACAGGCTCATTAATATCTCAGACCGGTGACGTGTTTAATGCGGGTAAGTTGCTTATATTAGAACCATTGAGTGACATTGCATTACAGGCAAAGAAAGCGGCGGGGGTTCTTATTTTAGTAGGCGATCCACTTAACCAGCCAATTGCGCACATGGGACCTTTTGTAATGACCACCGAGGCTGAAATTCGCCAGACTGTTAGCGATTATCAAAATGGTTTTTTTGGCTCATTGTCGTGATGAATCGATGCGGGAATGACTTTTAAGCAAGTAGCTTTAATAACCAAGTGTATTTTTTTATCGTGTTAGCATCACCTTTAGCAGACTCAACTACAGCGCCAGCTGCAAACGCACTGGCGAGCCCCACTTTTGTTGCTGCAAAGCGTTTTGCTCTGTATTTTATAGCTGCAAGATGCTGACGTTTTAGCTCTGATCGCATAACAACTTCTTTATCTAGCAGTTGCACGCGAGCGTTCGGTGAGTTGATCAAATAATTGATTAACATAATAGTGTGTGCCTTATAATTTAAGCAGCTGCCTTAGACTATTTAGCGTTTTAGTAAAGCCAATTTTTTTGCTCAGATAAACGGCATTTCGCCACAGCCAAACTAAGCATAAAATTTGTAGGCTGATCACTACTGCAATGCTCAGCCAGATAGAGCTAAACAGATCAAAGGTGGCAAAGCCTACAATACCTAAAAGTCCCACCCACAGTAACACCAAGCCACTGGCAAAACATCCTAGTAGAATGGTGATCAGTGCTAAGGATCTTAACGACAGCTTCCACTCAGCTGTAGCCAGCTGATGCGTTAACTTTCCTTGTTGGTAATAATCATCCTTGAGCTGCGCTGCATAATCAGCAAGCTTAACAACATGATCTTGCCAGTCATCGGCGTGTTTTGCCGATGATGGCGAATCTGTCCCTTGTGATTCACTTGGTGTTGAGTGTTGGTTTTGCATTAGTATTACTTACGACGAAACAGTGCTGTAACTAACATACCAGCAGCAAACGCCAGACCTGCCGTTGCTAATGGGTTTTCTGATGCGAGTTGACGTGTTTTAGACGAACACTCTGCTAGTTTCTCACGAGCGGCTAACTGCTTTTCATTAAGCGTTTCAGCTGAGCTGCTTGCGCCTTTACGAACGCCATTTTCTGCCGCCGCCGCTTTACTTGATAATGCATCAACTGCGTCATGCGCTGCTGATGTCGCTTTATCTGTTAGCGGTGCTTCAATCTCTTGTTTTGCATCAATAGGAGTTTTGCTCTTCGTTGCCGTAGCCATAATCAATCCTTAATAGTTTTTTAAAAGTAATTATTTAGATGCAATGATTAAACCAGCCTTTAACCTGTTGTTTTATATGAATTGTATTTTTTTTACGAATTTTGAGTGGGTTTATAGCTGTAACTATTGCGACAACAGTTTGTAATTTTTACAAACTAGGACGTGTTGATCATTCGAGATTGATTTTTTCTTTGTCCACTCGGTTACAAACCTCGCGACACGATTAAACCGCATCTAGTTTGACCAAACTCTAATTCACAAAGGTCAGCAGGGCTCAAATAAATTGTAATTATTCACTGTTTATTCATTACGCAAATAATGCCAACAAGCTAATAAAAAGCACGATAAAAAATTTTTTACTGGCTGATCAGATTTTTTATTAAACAATTCAATCGCTTTAATCGGAGCCTTATTTTTTCAGGCTTCGCGGGGTGCTAAAGCTGGGTGACTTACTTGACAAAAAGGCTTGTCAAGCCCTAAACTGGAGCACTGTGGTAAAAAGTGGTGTTTAGTGGATCAAACTGGATCGGGTTAATCAAAAAGTTGATTAAAATAAATTTACAATAGGCTTTTTATGTTTCGTGGCGCAAGTTCACTGAGTTTGGATGATAAAGGACGCTTTGCGGTACCGACTAAGTACCGAGATACGCTATTGTCTGAAGATCAGGGAACGGTAATTTGCACCGTTGCACTCAATGAGCCTTGCCTTTGGTTATACCCTCTTGCTGAATGGTTAGAAATAGAAAGCCGTTTAGCAAAAATATCTAATATGAATCCCAGAGCACGACGGATGCAACGTATGTTGTTAGGTAATGCGACAGAGTATCAGCTTGATAAAAACGGTCGAATTTTGTTGGCGCCTTCATTGCGCTCACATGCAGAACTAGGCAAAAAAATTATGCTGGTGGGTTTAATGAATAAATTTGAAATTTGGGATGAAGCACGTTGGCACGAACAGATGCGCCAAGACACTGAGCTTGAGAGGCTCGGTGATTTTGAACCGAATGACGATTTAGATAACTTCACCCTCTAGCAGCAAAATAAAAGGCAAATAACAGCTAATGACAGCGCAATTTGAACACGTATCCGTATTAATGGACGAAACCATAGATGCACTTGCAATTAAGCCAGACGGCATATACATGGATGGTACCTTTGGACGTGGCGGGCATTCAGGGCAAATATTAGCGCGCTTAGGTGAAAGCGGTCGTTTGCAGGCCATTGACCAAGATCCACAAGCGATAAAGTCTGCTGAAAAGTTTGCTGATGATCCGCGTTTTTCAATTGCTCATTCTCGTTTTTCAAAGTTATACGAGGTAGCTGAGCAAAACGATCTTATTGGTCAGGTTGATGGCATTTTACTTGATATTGGTGTGTCGTCGCCGCAGCTAGATGACGCAGCGCGTGGCTTTAGCTTTATGAAAGATGGCCCGCTTGATATGCGAATGGATCCAAGTACAGGTCGCAGCGCAGCGCAGTGGTTAGCTGAGGCTGAATTAGATGACATTACTCATGTGATCAAAAAGCTAGGTGAAGAAAAATTTGGTAAGCGCATTGCGCACAAAATTTTAGAAGTGCGTGAACACACGCCAATCACTACCACTAAGCAGCTCGCTGATTTAGTCGATGAAGCCGTACCGGTGAAAGATAAGTTTAAACATCCTGCAACGCGGACTTTTCAGGCTATTCGTATTTATATCAATAGCGAGTTAGAGGAAATTCAAACGGCATTACAAGCGGCGATTAAAGTTCTTAAGCCGGGTGGTCGCTTAGTGGTTATTTCGTTTCATTCTTTAGAAGATCGCATTGTTAAACAATTTATTAAAAAACAGAGTAAGGGAGAAGCGATACCCAGAGGTCTGCCTTTAACCGACGCACAAATAAATAAAAATCTGACGTTAAAAGCAGTGGGTAAAGCTATTAAACCAAGTGCTGATGAAGTGGCGCGTAATCCACGCTCTCGCAGCTCAGTGCTAAGGATCGCACAGAGGTTGGGATGAGTAAAAAAGCGAGCTATCGCCAACCCAATTTATTTCTTGAAATAATTAAAGGCCTAGGTGCGAACAAGATCACCTTGGCCTTGTTGGTTGTGATATTCGCATCAAGCTTGAGTGTGGTGCAAGTAACTCATTTATCTCGTGCGCAATTAATTGAGCAAGATTCGTTGCTCCAAGAGCGTGACGAATTGGATTTAGAATGGCGTTATTTTTTAGTGGAAGAAGAGTTTTATTCACAACATGCGCGCATTGAAGAAGTGGCAACGTCACAACTCGAAATGAAGCGGCCAACCAGCCAAGATGAGCAGGTAATTATATTACAATGAGAATGCGAGGCAAAAAACCAGTCAATAACCTAATAGCATGGCGCTTTATTTTAGTGTGCGCGGTGATTTTTTTAGTGTTTGTGACTTTGGTATCGCGCGCCGCATATTTGCAAGTAATTGAACCCGATAAGGCTCGCTCCGAAAGTGACAAGCGTACAGTACGTGTTGAAAAATTGCATGTGCAACGCGGTATGATCTTCGATCGTAACGGTAAAGAGTTAGCTGTTAGTGTGCCTGTAGTCAGTGTGTATGCAGATCCTAAAGCCCTGCATAAATCACTGGTTAGTAAAGTACTTAGGCAAGCACGCAAAAACGGTGAAGATCAGCAAACGCTTCGTGAAAATGTTGCTGAGTTAAATAAGCGTACCGCCCTGTATTATAAAAATGATTTACGCTGGCGTGAATTGGCTGATGTGTTGCGCATTGAGCCTAGTAAAATTAACACGCGATTACTTGATGATCCTACTCGTCGCTTTGTGTATTTAAAACGCCAAGTGACTCCCGCCGTGGCTAATTACATCGGTGATTTACGCCTACCTGGTATTCATTTATTAGATGAATCAAAACGTTATTATCCCGCCGGTGAAGTAAGTGCGCATGTTATTGGGTTTACCAATATTGATGGTAAAGGCATTGAGGGCATAGAAAAGCTTTATGAAAACGCGTTAACCGGTGAAGAAGGTCGCCGTACCATTCGCAAAGATGCGCAAGGGCGTGAAGTTGAAGTGCTTGATGAACGTGAGCGAGTAGAGCCTGAAAGCATTCAGCTAAGTATTGATCAGCGAATTCAAGCCATTGCCTATAAAGCAGTTAAATCAGCGGTATTAACTTATAAAGCGACCTCAGGTTCTGCCATGGTAGTAGATGTTAAAACCGGTGAAGTCTTGGCCATGGTCAATAGCCCATCATTTAATCCTAACAACTTAAGCGGGGCGGCTCCTCATAAACGGCGTAACCGCGCTATTACCGATTTGTTTGAACCCGGCTCAGCTGTTAAGCCTCTAGCCATTTTAGCTGGATTAGACTACGGCACAATCCAACCGGATGACAAAGTTGATACCTACCCAGGCTGGATGCGCTTAGGGGGCAGCTTAGTACAAGATACCCGTAATCATGGCGAAATGACGCTGCGCGAAATTTTAAAATACTCCAGTAATATGGGAGTAACCAAAATAAGCCAAACAGTACCCAAAGAGTACTTTGTGGGCCTGTATCAAAAAGTGGGATTTGGCAGTGATAGTGGTACTGGCATGGTAGGCGAAAGTAGTGGCTTATTTTACCCTAACCGCCGTTGGTCAGATCACGAAATTGCAGCGCTCTCGTTTGGTTACAATATTGCCGTGAGTACCGCGCAAATGGCACGTTTTTACGCCATGTTAGGGGCAGGCGGGGTTAATCGTCCGCTTACTGTACTAAAGCAAGATTCTATACCTGAAGGTGAGCGTGTCTTTCAACAAGAAGATGTTGAAGCCGTTGTACATATGATGGAAAGCGTATTTGAAGAAGGCGGTACCGCACGCCGCGTTAAAGTGGATGGTTACCGCGCTGCTGGTAAAACAGGCACCTCTAAAAAAGCCGCCGCAGGGGGCTATGGTGACGAATATGTAGGTTATTTTGCGGGCATTGCCCCTGCGAGTAACCCGCGATTAGCCGTTGTGGTATTAATTAACGAGCCCGGTGGAGATGTTTATTATGGCGGCGCAACAGCAGGTCCAGCGTTTGCAGAAATAATCTCTAATTCATTAAGAATTTTAAACGTTGCCCCAGACAAAGACTCGGTGGCATACGTGAAGGGCAAAGATGATGGTGCGTGATTTACACACAATTTTAAAACATTTAGAAATAGATGCAGCACGTTTAATGGTAAACGAGCTGCGTTTAGATAGCCGCGATGTAAAACCAGGTGATGTGTTTGTGGCGATAAAAGGGCACCAGTTAGATGGTGGGCACTTTATTAGTAAAGCAATTGAAAATGGTGCCAGTGCAATTATTGCCGACAGACTGTGTGAATTTGAAAGTGATTTTGAGCCGCTTTATTTAGTCTCAGAATTGAATAAGAAACTGCCTGTATTGGCGAGTCAATTTTACCAACAACCGAGCAAGCACTTAGATTTAGTTGGCGTAACGGGCACCAATGGTAAATCGACTACCACAGCAATGATTGCTCATTTAGCGCAATTTTGTCATACCCAAGCCGCTATTATTGGTACCTTAGGTCACGGCCATCCAGATAACTTAACACCACTGCAAAATACTACGCCTTCAGCAGTCGATTTACAGCGTATTTTAAGCGACTTAAAAAATGAGCAACACCAATTGGTTGCTATGGAAGTGTCATCGCATGGTTTGGTACAGCACCGTGTTGATCAATGCTATTTTAAAGCTGCAGTGTTTACTAACTTGTCGCGAGATCACTTAGATTACCATGGCGATATGCAAAGCTATGGTGATGCTAAATTAATGCTGTTTCGTGATTTTGATGCTGACTATGTCATTCTTAATCAGGATGACGGACAAGCAGAGCAATGGATTGAAAAATACAGCTTTAATAGTCTTATTTGTTATGGCCGTAAAAACTTAGCCCCTAAAAATGCACAGTTTGTGTATTTTTCAGATGTTCAGTATTCAGCAACCGGTATTTCGGCGCAATTAACTACTAGCTGGGGTGATGTTGCCATAAAATCACCGCTGTTTGGTGAATTTAATCTTTATAATTTAACGGCTGCGTTAGCAACGCTATTAGCGCTAGGCTATCCATTAACACAGTTAGTAGCAGGATGTGAGTATTTACAGCCGGTAGCCGGCAGGATGCAAGCATTTACAGCGCCAAGTATGCCTACTTGCGTTGTTGATTATGCGCATACGCCAGATGCGTTGGCTTTAGCGTTACAAGCGCTGCAGCAACATGTACCAGGTGGAGTGAGTTGTGTGTTTGGTTGTGGCGGCGACAGAGATAAAGGAAAGCGTGTACTAATGGCACAAGCTGCTGAGCAGTTTGCAAACAAAGTGATTATTACCAGTGATAACCCACGCTCTGAAGACCCTAATGACATTATTAATGATGTAGCTGCGGGATTAGAGCATCCAGAAAACGCTCTTTTAGAGGCCGATCGCGGTGCCGCGATACAATTTGCTATAGATAACGCAAAAGCCGGTGAGGTTATTTTAATTGCCGGTAAAGGGCATGAAGACTATCAAATTATAGGCGATACACGCATCGATTTTTGCGACCGCCAATTTGTACAACAACAATTAAAAAAAGCAGTAAGAGGGTCTCAAGCATGATCCCAATGGATTTTGATTGGCTAGCTAATGTGCTAGCAACCGATTATCAAGGTGATAATCGCAAGGTGATAAATATAAACACCGATACCCGTACTTTGTGTGATGGTGAAGTGTTTTTGGCGCTTAAGGGCCCAAATTTTGATGGTCATAAATTTATTGAACAAGCAAAACAAAAAGGCGCTATAGGCGTGATTGTCGATCACGCTGTTGATACCGATATTGCTCAATTTGTAGTTGCCGATACCCGTATTGCATTAGGCACAATTGGTACAGCAGTGATGGCGCAAGTTGCACCTAAAACTATCGCTATTACTGGCAGCGTAGGTAAAACCACAGTTAAAGAAATGTGTGCCGCTATTTTATCAAGTAAAGGGGATGTATTAGCCACTAAAGGTAATTTTAACAACGACATTGGCGTACCGTTAACTTTACTCAGATTAGAGCCACAACATCGCTTTGCGGTAATTGAATTAGGCGCTAACCACATAGGTGAAATTGCATACACCACCGCGATGACCAAACCGGATGTAGCTGTGGTATGTAATGTTGCTGCTGCCCACTTGGAAGGCTTTGGTAGCCTGCAAGGTGTGGCACAAGCAAAAGGTGAAATTTACGACGGATTAAAAGAGGATGGCATCGCCATCGTCAATTGCGATAGTGACTTTAGTCAATATTGGCTTGATAAGTTAGCAACGCGCAATATTAAATGTTTTTCGAGTAGTGAAAAGCTCGATATTTGGGCTGAAGACATCAGCCTAGATGCACAAGCTCGCGCAAGCTTTACTTTGTGCACCAAGCAACACAGTGTGCCGGTTAAGTTAGCACTGCCAGGTAAACATAATATTAGTAACGCGCTTATTGCTGCGGCGTTAACAAGTGAGTTTGACGTGTCACTTGAGGACATTGCCAGCGCGTTAGCGACCATGGGTGAAGTTAAAGGACGGGTTAACCTAATTGAAGCCAGTGATTCACTCACCATTATCGATGATACATACAATGCCAACGTAAAGTCGGTGAAAGCTGCGATTGATTTACTTAGTGATATTCAAGGTCATCGTATTTTGGCACTCGGTGATATGGGTGAACTTGGCGAAGATGCCCGTAAATATCATCAAGAAGTCGGTGAATACGCATTAGCGCAAGGCATTGATGAGTTATTTACACTCGGAGTATTAAGTAAATGTGCCAGTGATGTATTTGGGCTGCCAAATCGCCATTTCTCTAATCGTGAGCAAATGCTGCAGCAAATTCAAAACAGCATTAGTAAAGTAGATAAAAAAATTACCCTTGTCGTGAAAGGATCACGCAGTTCTCGCATGGAGCTTTTAGTAACCGATTTAGTTAATGGCCAGCAACAAGCCATCAATGGAGTATCATCATGTTAGTTTGGCTGGCTGAGTATTTAACTCAATATTATAGTGGCTTTAATGTTTTTTCGTATTTAACCCTGCGTGCCATTTTAGGTATTTTAACCGCATTGATGATGTCGTTGTATTTTGGTCCTAAGTTAATTCGTGCGTTGCAACGCATGCAAATAGGGCAAACAGTACGTGATGATGGTCCGCAATCGCACCTATCTAAATCGGGTACACCGACCATGGGTGGCTTACTTATTTTAGGGGCTATTTTTACCAGCACATTATTATGGGCAGACTTGTCTAATAAATACGTATGGGCCACTTTATTTGTAATTGGCTCATTAGGTATTGTGGGCTTTATTGATGATTACCGTAAGGTGATCCGCAAAGATCCAAAAGGACTTATTGCAAAGTGGAAATACTTTTGGCAATCGGTAATTGCACTGGTTGTAGCCACTGCGCTTTACATGAGCAGCACACAAGCGACAGAAACATCTCTTGTTGTGCCATTTTTTAAAGATGTACTGCCACAGCTGGGGTTGTTTTATATCGTGATCACCTACTTTGCGTTGGTGGGCACGTCAAACGCGGTTAATTTAACCGACGGTCTAGACGGTTTAGCCATTGTACCTACTATTTTAGTGGCTGCAGCACTGGCCATTATTGCTTACTTAACGGGTAATATTAATTTTTCGGCTTATTTGCATATTCCGCATTTACCACTGGCGAGTGAGTTGGTTGTGGTATGTACCGCTATTGTAGGGGCTGGGTTAGGTTTTTTATGGTTTAACACGTATCCGGCGCAAGTATTTATGGGCGATGTAGGCTCATTAGCACTGGGTGGTGCATTGGGGATTATTGCCGTACTTGTTCGCCAAGAGCTGTTACTGATTATTATGGGGGGCGTGTTTGTAATGGAAGCGCTATCGGTAATTTTACAAGTTGGCTCTTACAAATTACGTGGGCAACGCATTTTTAGAATGGCGCCTATTCATCACCATTACGAACTTAAAGGTTGGCCGGAGCCACGCGTTATTGTGCGCTTTTGGATAATTTCTATTGTGCTGGTACTCGCTGGCCTTGCGACATTAAAGATCCGATAAATGCAGTATTTAAACGAGATAAAAAATAAACACATAACAGTGCTCGGACTCGGTGTAACCGGTCTGGGCATTGTGCGTTTTTTATTATCTCAATCAATACAGCCTTATGTGGTCGATAGCAGAGAGAATCCGCCAGGTGTTGATTGGCTCAATCAGCACGCACCTCAATTAAAAACTCACTTTGGTGACTTAGAAAATGCGGCGCTCAGTGCTTGCGATATGATTATTATTAGTCCCGGGCTGGGCTTAAAAAACCCTGCGGTTGCGAAGGCAATTAACGCAGGCGTTGAAGTGATTGGTGATGTTGAGTTATTTGCGCGCATTAATAGCAAACCAGTCGTTGCTGTAACAGGCTCAAATGGCAAATCAACCGTAGTAACACTTGCCTACGAAGTATTAAAAACCGCAGGTTATAAAGTGGCACTCGGTGGCAACATTGGCACAGCGGTACTGGATTTGCTTGACGGTGACTTTGATGTATTTGTATTGGAGCTATCAAGTTTTCAGCTTGATACCACACGCAGCCTAAAAACGACTAGTGCAACCGTGCTTAATATTTCAGAAGATCATCTCGATCGTTATGATAGTTACCAAGCCTATATAGATTCAAAATTAAGTATTTATAACGGTGCTGAACACTTAGTGATTAATGCTGAAGATAAGCAAACACACCCTGTGAGTCGCACGTTAGCACCACAACTGAGTTTTGGTGAAACACAAGGCAATTACCACTTAGCACAGCACAATAACGAAGCGCACTTTATGGTAAAGGACGAAGCTTATTTACCAGTAAGTGCTTTAGCCGTTGTGGGTAAGCATAACTATTTAAATACGTTGGCAGTGATGGCATTACTCAGTCCATTTGCAATTACTAAGGCGCACTACAAAACCGCATTAGCTCAATTTAATGGCTTAGCGCACCGTTGTCAGTTTGTGGGTGAGTTCAATGGCGTTAAATACTTTAACGACTCTAAAGCCACCAATGTAGGCGCAACAGTGGCGGCAATAGATAGTTTAGCGGGTAAGCACGAAAACCTAGTCGTTATTGCTGGTGGTGATGCTAAAGGTGCGGATTTAGAGGTGTTAAAGCCTTATATTGAAAAGCATGTAAAAGCGCTGATTTGTTTTGGTAAAGATGCCAAAGATTTAGTGGCACTGAGTGCTAAAGGTCATTTAACCAATAATATGTCTGAGGCTGTGACGCTTGCAAAGCAATTAAGTAAATCGGGCGATACCGTTTTACTCGCACCTGCCTGTGCCAGCATTGATATGTATAACAATTATATGCAACGCGGCGATGATTTTGTGCAATGTGTATTGCAGGGGCTGTCATGATTGCTTTTGCTGATATTAAAGAGGCTCTCACCCCTAAACCTTCAGCGCAGCTTTATGATGTGCCACTGCTTTATTGCATGCTAATGCTGATTGGTGTGGGCTTTGTGATGGTAACCAGTGCCTCAATGCCGACAGCCGATAGACTGTTTGGTAATATTTATCATTTTACTATCCGCCAGGGCATTTTTTTAGGGCTATCGTTTTGTTTATTTTGCATTAGTACTCAAGTACCTATGTCGTGGTGGAAAAAAGCTAACCCCTATTTATTACTAATCGGTTTAGTACTGTTATTAGTGGTACTTATTGTAGGACGTGAAGTTAATGGTTCAACCCGCTGGATACCCGTAGGACCGTTTAATATTCAAGCCTCGGAGCTAGCTAAGTTGTTCTTTTTTAGTTATATCGCAGGCTACTTAGTACGTAAGCGCAATGAAGTTCAAGAAAACATAAAAGGCTTTGCTAAACCCATAGCGGTATTTGCAGTTTATGCAGCACTTATTTTAATGCAGCCCGATTTAGGGACTGTGGTGGTGATGTTTGTTACTACGGTTGGTTTGTTGTTTTTAGCCGGTGCCAAGCTTTGGCAGTTTTTTGCACTTATTTTAACCGGTATTGCGCTAGTGGTTGGGCTTATTGTGTTAGAGCCATATCGTATGGCGCGTGTGGTTGGCTTTTTAGAACCTTGGGATGACCCTTTTGGCAAAGGCTATCAATTAGTGCAATCACTAATGGCTTATAGTCAAGGCGATTGGTTTGGCCAAGGCCTAGGAAACAGCGTACAAAAATTACAATATTTACCAGAAGCGCACACCGACTTTATTTTTGCTGTTATTGCTGAAGAGTTAGGTTTTATGGGGGTGCTGAGCATTTTAATGGTACTCGGTACTTTAGTATTTAGAGCTTTACTCATTGGCCAAAACGCGCTTAAAAACGGCAAAGAATATGAAGGCTACTTAGCCTTAGCAATTGGTATTTGGTTTGCGTTTCAAACTATGGTTAATGTGGGCGCCAGTGCCGGTATTTTACCAACCAAAGGATTAACCTTGCCGTTTATTTCTTATGGTGGCTCAAGTTTATTAATGATGACCATAGCAACCGGTATTTTATTACGTGTAGATTTTGAGACCAAGATGGCAACGAAACAAGCCACGTCAGGTGGAGCTAAGCGATGAGTAAAAAAATAGTCGTTGTAGCAGGGGGCACAGGTGGACATATTTTTCCAGGGATTGCCGTTGCTGATTATCTCAAACAGCAAGGTTGGCAAGTTAGCTGGATAGGTACCCCAGATAGAATGGAAGCCAGTGTCGTGCCCAAGCACAACATAGAAATTGATTTTATTGACGTAAAAGGCGTGCGAGGGAATGGTTTAAAACGCCTTATTAAAGCGCCATTCATGGTTATTAATGCAATATTGCAAGCGCGTAAGGTATTAAAACAACAACGCCCTGACGTCGTTTTAGCAATGGGGGGGTATGTAACTGGCCCAACAGGTATTGCGGCAAAAAGCCTGGGTATTCCTTTGGTGATTCACGAACAAAATGCCGTAGCAGGCATGAGTAATAGGTGGTTGGCTAAATGTGCTAATCGCGTGTTAGCGGCTTTCCCCAGTGCTTTTGCCAATGGCAAAGCAGAGCTGGTAGGTAATCCTGTACGCCAGAGCGTGATTGATATTACTGAGCGCGAAGTAACCAGCCCTATAAATATTTTAGTGGTGGGTGGTTCGTTAGGTGCGCAAGTACTTAACCAAACACTACCTGAAGCATTTAAGCGCTTAAATGATACTTGTGCCATTAATATTTGGCATCAAACCGGTAAAGGGCACCTTGCTAGTGTAAGTGAAAGTTACCAGCAGCAACAAATGGGCAATGAGCAAGTGACCGTTGCTGAATTTATTGATGATATGGATACCGCTTATAGCTGGGCAGATATTGTGATTTGTCGTGCGGGTGCGCTTACGGTAAGTGAAATTGCCGCAGCGGGTAAAATGGCGGTATTTGTGCCGTTTCCACACGCGGTTGATGATCATCAAACAGCCAATGCACAGTATTTAGTAATGGCAGAGGGGGCGTTATTAATGCCACAAGGGCAATTTAATCAGCGCAGTATTGTTGAACTTTTAAGCCCCTATTTAGCCGAACCTTTATTAATAACTAAAATGGCTGGCAAAGCAAAACAGCAAGCTATTTTAGATGCCACAGCAAGCGTAGCAATGCACTGTGAGCAAGTAACAAATAAGAGAACATAAGTGAAACAGACATTAGCAAAAGAAAAATATACACGCCCAGCGATGCGCCGCATTGAAACTATTCACTTTGTAGGAATAGGCGGTGCAGGCATGGGCGGCATTGCAGAAGTACTTGCTTTTGAAGGTTACCGTATTACAGGTTCAGATATAGCTCACAGCGCAATGACTGAGCGTTTAATTAAAGCCGGTGCTGAAGTATTTATTGGCCATCATGAAAATAATGTAAAAGACGCTAATGTGGTGGTGGTTTCAAGTGCAATAGATAAAACAAATCCTGAAATTCAAGCCGCGCAAGCTGCACGTATTCCGGTGGTTCGTCGTGCAGAAATGTTAGCTGAACTGATGCGCTTTCGCCACGGTATCGCCATTGCGGGCACCCATGGTAAAACGACCACAACCAGCTTAATTGCGAGCATTTATGCACAAGCCGGGCTCGATCCAACCTTTATTATTGGTGGTTTGCTTAACAGCGCAGGCAGCAATGCTAAGGTAGGTAAAAGTGACTTTTTAATCGCCGAAGCAGATGAAAGCGATGCCTCATTTTTGCATTTACAGCCTATGGTGTCGGTGATCACTAATATTGAAGAAGATCACATGGAAACCTACGGCGGTAGTTTAGAAAAAATGAAAGATACTTATGTTGAATTCATTCATAACCTGCCTTTTTACGGGTTAGCGGTGGTGTGCATTGATTCAGACGTTGCTGCTGAATTGATCCCCCGTTTTGGTCGTCCGGTGATCACTTACGGTGAGTCACACGAGGCTGATTATCGAATGAGTGACTTTAGCCAAACAGCGAACACATGCCAATTTACGGTGACTAATAAACAAGGTGAGAGTTTAACCGCCAAGCTGAATATGCCGGGTAAACATAATGCCCTTAATGCAACCGCAGCGATTGCCGTGGCTAAAGATCAAAATATTGCGAATCATGCAATTTTAGCGGCTTTAGATACTTTTGAAGGTATTGGCCGTCGTTTTCAGCACTACGGTGAATTTGAAAATGAACGCGGCAGCGTGATGCTTGTTGATGACTATGGCCATCACCCATCAGAAGTGGCTGCTACTATCACCGCAGCACGAGAAGGCTGGCCTGATAAGCGTTTAGTGATGGTGTATCAGCCGCACCGTTATACGCGTACTCGCGATTTATACGAAGATTTTGTTAAGGTATTGGCTGAGGTTGATCAGCTTTTATTACTCGATGTTTACAGTGCAGGCGAAGAGCCGATTGTTGGCGCTGATAGTAAAAGTTTATGCCGTAGTTTGCGCCAGCGTGGCAAAGAGCCATTACATGTAGCCTCAAGCTCAGAGCTTGCGGGCGTACTTGCCAACTGCCTACAAAATAACGACCTAGTGCTCACACAAGGTGCGGGTAACATAGGTCAGCTTGTTAAAAATTTAGCAGCCACGAATATGTCGATAGACAAATTAAAGCAAGGTGAAGTATGACACAGGTAAATTCCCAGTTTGGTAAAGTGGCGGTGCTGCTAGGTGGAAATTCAGCAGAGCGTGACGTGTCATTAAAATCTGGTCAAGCGGTATTAAATGCGCTGTTAGAAGTTGGCATTGATGCGATAGCGTTTGATCCACAAAATCGTTCGTTATGGGAATTAAAGTCGTTAAACGTTGATCGCGTTTTTATTGCTTTACATGGGCGTGGTGGTGAAGACGGCACGGTACAAGGTGCTTTAGAGTTTATGAACTTGCCGTATACCGGCAGTAATGTTCTGGGTTCGGCACTGGCAATGGATAAAATTCGTTGTAAGCATTTGTTTAAATCGGCAGGCTTAAGCACCGCACCTTATGCGGTAGTTGATGCTAAAAAAGGCTTTGATGCTAAAGCAATTATCGATGAATTTAAAAAAGTGATGGTTAAGCCATCGCACGAAGGCTCCAGTATTGGTATGGCGCAAGCAAGCTCTGCAGAAGAGCTTGAAGATGCGCTCACTAATGCATTTAAGTTCGACAGCCAAGTATTGGTAGAGCAGTGGATCACGGGTCGTGAATTTACCATTACGGTCTTGGGTGATGAAGTACAACCTGTGATTGAAATGAGCACCCCAAATGGATTTTATGACTACCAAGCTAAATATCAGTCAAATAGTACGCAATATCATTGCCCTGCTGATTTATCACCATCGGATACTCAAAAATTACAAGCGATGGCGCTTGATGCGTTTGATTTAGTGGGTGCAAGTGGCTGGGGACGAGTCGATGCGATGCAAGATGAACAAGGACATTTTTACTTACTAGAAGTGAATACAGTACCAGGCATGACAGAAAAATCATTGGTGCCAATGGCAGCAAAAGCCAACGGGGCAAGTTTTGAGCAATTAGTTGTTCGCATTTTGGAGCAAACCCTTTAATATGCATCCCTTTTTAGAGAAAGCGCAGCAACTAAAACAGCAACTTAACTGGTCGCTGATTTTTGGAGTGAGTTTTTTTCTAGCCGTGGTGATAGGGTTAATTGAAATAACCAGTGGGGTTTCGCACTGGTTAGTTGAAAATAAAGATGCACAAATTAAGCATTTAACGGTGCTGGGGAACCCTAAGTACACCGATGAAAAAGCAATAACAGCGGCAATAAAAAAAGCAGATTTAAGTAGTTTTTTTGAGCTAAACGTAAAGCAAGTTCAGCATTTAGTACAAGAGCTGCCTTGGGTTGCAACGGTATCGGTAAGAAAGCAATGGCCTGATACCATTCAAGTTTACGTGGTAGAACATCAAGCAGTTGCTCACTGGAATAGTGACTTGCTGATTAATCAAAGCGGTGACGCGTTTGAAGCTAAAAGTGATAAGTTAAGTGCCACTTTACCCCAACTATATGGGCCAGAAGGCAGTGAAAAAGAAGCATGGGTAGCGTTTAAACAATTTGATGAAATGCTTAAAGTAAATGCACTAACGCTCACTAGCCTTGCGCTATCTGAGCGGTTTTCGTGGCAACTTTGGTTAGATAATGGTGTGCGTTTAAATTTAGGGCGCAAAGATAAAGCCAAACGTGTACAACGTTTTATAGACGTTTATTCACGTATAGAAAAACGTGCTGATGCACAGATAGATGCAATTGATTTACGCTACGATACCGGCCTTGCAGTGAGCTATAAGGCACTGCAAGAACAGCAATTATAATAAAGAGTAAGGCATGACTAAGTCAGCAGAAAGAAACCTAGTGATTGGATTAGACGTTGGCACTTCTAAAGTAGTGGCCACGGTAGGTGAAATCACCACAGATAACAAGCTCAGCATTGTTGGCGTGGGGAGCCAAGTATCTCATGGAATGGATAAAGGCGGTGTTAACGATTTAAATTTAGTGTCTGAGTCTATTCGCCGCGCTATAGATGAAGCCGAATTGATGGCTGATTGTCGTATTAGCTCGGTTTATTTGGGTATTTCTGGCAAGCATATTCAGTGTCAGAACGAAAGCGGTGTTGTGGCTATTAATAACACCGAAGTAACCGATGAAGACATTGAAAATGTAATACACATTGCTCGTTCAGTGCCAATTTCAGCTGAACGCAAAATGTTGCATGCTTTGCCGCAAGAGTACAGCATTGATATGCAAGAGGGGATTAAAAACCCACTCGGCATGAGCGGTGTGCGCATGGAAGCACGCGCGCACATTATTACCTGCTCCAACGACATGGCTAAAAATATAGAAAAATGTGTTGAACGTTGCGGGCTTGAAGTTGACCAACTTATATTCACAGCGCTTGCTTCGTGTTATTCCGTACTGACGGATGACGAAAAAGAGTTAGGTGTTGCTGTGCTTGATATTGGTGGTGGTACTATGGATATCACTATTTATATTAATGGTGCGCTGCGTCATTCGGCGGTTATTCCGGTGGCAGGTAACCAAGTAACCGGTGATATTGCAAAAATATTTCGTACACCTATATCACATGCTGAGTCACTCAAAGTACAATATGCTTGTGCAAGTAGCCAAATGGCGAGCAGCGAAGACACGATTGAAGTGCCAAGCGTAGGTGGGCGGCCAGCAAGACTGATGTCTAGGCACACGTTATCAGAAGTGGTTGAGCCACGTTTTAGAGAATTATTTGAATTGGCGATGGAAGAAATTCGTCGTTCAGGATTAGAAGACCAAATTGCAGCAGGTCTCGTCATTACTGGCGGAACTGCTAAAATGACTGGCGCAATGGAAGTGGCTGAAGATATTTTTCAGATGCCAGTAAGAATAGGTAAACCAATTGGTGTAGTAGGTTTAACTGATTATGTTGATGATCCATCGTACGCAACCGCTGTAGGTTTGTTACAATACGGGCGTACTATGCAGTCGATGAATGCACAAAAGTCGAAAGCGGATGATAATAATAATTGGTGGAACCGCATCACAAAATGGTTTCAAGGCGAGTTTTAGTACTCAAGTCGGAGAGTAAATATGTTTGATATAATGGAACAACACAGCGAAGAAGCTGTAATAAAAGTAATCGGTGTTGGTGGCGGCGGCGGTAACGCAGTTGAGCACATGGTAAAACAACAAATAGAAGGTGTTCGTTTTATTGCAGCGAATACGGATGCACAAGCATTACGTAATTCAGCCGCTGATGTAACGGTACAATTAGGTACGCAAATAACCTCTGGGTTAGGTGCGGGTGCAAACCCTGAAGTAGGCCGTCAGTCGGCTGAAGAAGACGCAGAAACGATTCGTGCCAGCCTTGAAGGCGCCGATATGGTATTTATAGCGGCAGGTATGGGCGGCGGTACAGGGACCGGAGCAGCGCCAGTCGTGGCTAAAATTGCTAAAGAGCTGGGCATTCTAACCGTGGCAGTTGTAACGCGCCCATTTGATTTTGAAGGTAAAAAACGTGCTGCTGCTGCAGAGCAGGGGATTAGCGAATTGTCTGAAATCGTGGACTCGTTAATTACTATTCCAAATAACAAATTACTAAAAGTATTAGGTAAAGGGACAACTTTACTGGATGCGTTTGCTAAAGCAAATGACGTATTATTTGGTGCGGTACAGGGTATTGCTGAGCTAATCACACGCTCGGGTCTAATTAACGTGGATTTCGCCGACGTACGTACTGTTATGTCTGCAATGGGTACAGCCATGATGGGGACTGCATCTGCCTCGGGTCCTGATCGTGCACAAGAAGCAGCAGAAGCGGCTATTTCAAGCCCATTACTAGAAGACGTAGATTTAACCGGTGCTAAAGGCATTTTGGTTAACATTACTGCGGGTATGGATATCGCGATTGAAGAATTCGAAATTGTGGGTAATCACGTTAAGGCGCTAGCGTCTGAAAACGCAACGGTTGTTGTGGGTGCGGTAATCGACCCTGAAATGACAGACGAGCTACGTGTAACGGTTGTTGCAACTGGCTTAGGCGGCGATCGTCGTCCACAGTTTGGTATTGTAGATAACGGTTTCAAAAAAGCGTCAGGCTCTGATGTAACTAGCTCAAGCACACAAACAAGCAGCAGCATGTACGTACCTAGCTTTGCAAGCCAAGGCACAAGTACGACTGAAGAGCCTGCAACGACATCGCAAACTGAATCAAAAGAGCAAAGCACATCGACTAGCTCTTCAAGTTCAGCAACGAATACGTCGTCAAGCAGTGCTAAGAAAACAGATAAATCTGAAGGTGGCGATTATTTCGACATCCCTGCTTTTTTACGTAAACAAGCAGACTAATTAAAACAGTACTTTTGTGCGAAATGTGAACAAATATTGTAGTTATACCGTATTTATGTTACACTCCGCCGTCTAACTGTAATATATACTAAAGTGAGCGAACCTATGATTAAACAGCGTACGATTGCACAAGTAGTCAAAGCCATAGGAATTGGACTTCATAAAGGTGAGAAGGTCACAATAACTCTCCGACCTGCGAGCGCAAATACTGGGATTGTATTTCGTCGTGTCGACCTTGATCCGGTTGTTGATTTTGAAACAACACCTGAAGCCGTTGGTGATACGCAATTGTGTACCTGTTTAATTAACAAAGATGGTGTTCGCTTATCAACTACTGAGCATTTAATTGCAGCTGTTGCGGCCATGGGTATCGACAATCTAATTGTTGAACTTGATAGCTCAGAAGTTCCAATAATGGATGGTAGTGCATTGCCATTCATTTATTTATTACAAAAAGGCGGCATTGAAGAGCAAAATGTTGCAAAACGCTTCATTCGTATTAAAGAAAAAGTACGTATTGAAGAAGGTGATAAATGGGCCGAAGTAGAACCTTACGACGGATTTCATATCGACTTTGAAATTGCCTTTGATCACCCAGCAATCAATGAAAGCCGCCAACGCATTGGCTTAGATATTACCGCACAGAGTTTTACTGAAGAGATTAGTCGTGCGCGTACTTTTGGCTTTATGAAAGATATTGAATACATGCATGCTAATAACCTTGCACTAGGTGGTAGTATGGATAGTGCAGTAGTACTTGATGAATTTAAAGTTTTAAATCCAAACGGTCTGCGTTACCCAGACGAGTTCGTCAAGCATAAGATACTAGACTGTGTAGGTGACATGTTTATGACAGGTCATAACCTTTTAGGTAAAGTAACTGCATTTAAATCAGGCCATGATTTAAACAACAAGTTACTACGCAAAATTATGGCAACTGAGTCAGCATGGGAGTGGGCAACCTTTGAAACGCCTGTTTCGATGCCTGCCCCCGGCCTTGAATTAGCAAACGCCTAATCAGTTAATCGCTTACATACAGTTATAAAAAATGACGCTTATTAGCGTCATTTTTTTTTGGCTGTTTGTAACCATAATCAGTCAGGTATTATAGACCTAAAATAGTTTGTAACTGTTTTAACTCAGTGACTTGATACGTTGGCTTAATACCTTCAGGTAAGATTACCCCTGGGTGCTGTAACCAGCAGGTGTCTATGCCTGCATTTTGTCCACCAAGAATATCACTGCTGGCGGTATCACCGACCATTAAAATTTGCTCTTTCGGTGGATTCCCCATTAAATTAAAGGTGTGCTCAAATATCTCTTTTGCAGGTTTAGCTATACCTACTTTTTCAGAAATTACCAGCCAATCGAACATATCTTGCAGCCCAGTATGCGCTAAACGACGTCCTTGTAGCTGAGAAAAGCCATTGGTGATAATGCCTAACTTGGCATGAGGTTTAAGGGCGTTTAATAATTCAATCGCACCGGGTAAAGGCATACAAATTTCGGCCATTGCCGATAAAAAGTCATCATTGAGCTGCTGGGCTGGAACATTAAGCTTATTTGCCAGCTCACTAAAGCGAGTTACTTGCAGGTGGTTTGCAGTAATTTCGTTATTTTGATAGGCAATCCATAATGGCTTATTGGTATTTTGGTAATGTTCATAATCTGCTTTGGTAAAATCCATGCCATAAGCTGCCAACATTTTTTGTAAGCCAGCAAAGGCATTAAAGCTAAATAAGGTTTCGTCGGCATCAAATAATACGTAGTTATACTTCATTAAAACATCCGTTATTGATTATATAAAGTGGGATTAAGAAAAGGCGCCATGGCGAGAGTCAGCGCTTGAGTATAGGTACTTTCTCGTGTCGCATGATGATCAGTTAATAAACCAATAGCACCCCCTTGTTGCTTAATATTGGTGGTATTAAAAGCCTTATCCATCACATCTCCGAGCTCTTCACCTTGCAGCAATGCTTTATAAAAAACCGAAGGCAAAGGTAAGTTACTGCTTCGTCCTGTAACTTGCTGTGCGCCGTCATCAATAACAACATAGGCAAAGGTTGCTGCACCATAGCTAAATTGCGCTGCGCCGCCTTCCATCGCTATGTAGTAGTCTGCTTGATGCTGTGCTTTACAGTAGTTAACTCGATTCTGTGCACCCAAGCACGTTTGTTCTTCGCCTATTGGTTGATCGGGTACATCTGAAGGTGCATGAACGCCACTACATTCAATTAAATGCTCAGGGAAATACATCGCAAAAATGTGTTTAGCGGCATTGATTTTTACTGGGTTTTTAGACCCAACAATAATTTTAATTGATTGCGACATATTAAACTCGTCATACTTAAAATCAGCAGTGTACGTGAGTTAGGGTTCACAAAAAAGAGTCTAAATAGGAATTTCAGGTGGGGCTAATTTTGCTAAGGCGCGTTTTTTCAAAATAATATCTTTGATCAGTGGCGTAAGCACTAGCTCCATAGCGAGTCCCATTTTACCACCAGGCACCACTAAGGTGTTTATACGCGACATAAAACTGCCTTCAATCATCCGCAAATAATACGGAAAATCAACATCATCAATCCCCCTAAAGCGAATCACAACAAAGCTTTCATCAAGGGAGGGGATATCTTTTGCGCTAAATGGGTTGGAAGTATCAACGGTGGGGACTCGCTGAAAGTTAATATGGGTACGAGAAAATTGCGGCGTTATATGATTAATGTAGTCATCCATACTGCGTACAATCGAGTCCATGACTTTTTCACGAGAATGGCCGCGTTCTGAGGTATCGCGAATAAGCTTTTGGATCCACTCAAGGTTAATAATTGGCACCATGCCTATGAGTAAATCAACATGCTTAGCAACATCATGATCTTCGTCGACCACGCCGCCATGTAAGCCTTCGTAAAACATTAAATCTGTATTTTGCTCAAGCTCTTGCCAAGGAGTAAATGTTCCAGGTAACTGGTTATAAGGCACGGCCTCATCAAAGGTATGTAAATAACGGCGCAGTTTACCTTCGCCTGTTTCACCATACTTGGTAAATAAGTCTTCTAATGCACCAAAGTCATTGGCTTCTCGGCCAAAATAACTTATATGTTTACTTTCTTGTTGGGCTTCACGAATTTTTTTGTCCATTTCAGGACGTGTGTAACGATGAAAGCTATCACCTTCAATAAATGCAGCATTGATATCGAGGCTGCGGAAAATATGCTTCACGGCGTTAGTGGTGGTTGTAGTGCCTGCTCCAGATGAGCCGGTGATTGCAATAATAGGGTGTTTAGCTGACATGTTTGTTCTCTTTTTTATGACCCGTTAGTTATAAAGAGTTGACTGACTTAGGTCAAGTGACGTCATCAGTAAATAACGTTATCATGAGGTGCTTAAAATTAAAACGAGAGAAAGCATGAAACTGATTAAACCGTTGTTAGGGCTTATAGCTATAAATGCTTTAACGCTAGATATTGCTCAGGCAAGTATGCCTAAAAGCCACATTTTGCTCGCCGATTTAAATACTCCGCATGGTATACGTGTAAGCATTGTTAGTGATAAAACGAGCTATAACAATCAACCCCATTTAACCGACACCGGCCTATACTATACCCGAGAAATAATCAGTAATGACCAGAGTCAAACAGATATTGCGCTTTACAGTTTATCATCAAAACAAACCTCTATGGTCACTAATACGCCACAAAGTGAATACTCGCCCACTTTAACACCAGATGGGCAGCACTTATCGGTGATTGTCGTTGAAGACGATGGTAAACAAAAGCTATGGCAATATCCGTTGGCACCCGAGTTGGCTGCAAGTCGTATTTTTGATTGGATTGAACCTGTAGGCTACCACGCTTGGGGAAGTAACAACGATTTAGTGATGTTTATTTTAGGCGAACCACACACTTTGCAATATACCTCGGTTGCTGCGGCAAAAGGTGAGGTGGTAGCAAGCGATATTGGTCGCACGCTTATTTATAATAAAGCGCAGGCTGAGTTTTTATTTAGCCATAGTAAACACGGGCAGCATCACCTAGCGCGTTTTGATCCACAAACTAAGCAAGTTACCGATATACTTAGACTGCCAAACCAAGTACAAGATTTCATCTTAAAAGATGAAAATACCATTGCTTACGCAATTAAAAACCGTGTTTACCAGCGTAAATTAACACGCGGCTCTGCTATATCGCAGTGGCTTGATTTAAGCAACTACTGCAAAACGAATATTACTCGAATG
The DNA here is from genome assembly GCF_030407565.1 of Pseudoalteromonas sp. APC 3694. Lineage (NCBI taxonomy): Bacteria > Pseudomonadati > Pseudomonadota > Gammaproteobacteria > Alteromonadales > Pseudoalteromonadaceae > Pseudoalteromonas > Pseudoalteromonas sp. APC 3694. Next base: position 4,960 of record NZ_JASDDE010000038.1, on the reverse strand, counting down.
AGTTATAACAACGATAAGCTTGCATTTGTCTGCCACGTAACACAATAAAATAAGACTTCATATTGCGTATGCGTTAAGGTTATACATAAATCAACGAATAGGGATAAACATGGCATTTAGTGCAGACGAGTTAACCGAGCAGCTGATCAAACTAGAGTGTAGAAGTAACTTTAAAATAAAAAACATAGCTGAGTATATGCTAGTAAACTCTAAAGAGGCGTTTTACACCCATGCGGAAACAGGTAAAGGTAAAATTGTGATCCGCCCGGCATTTGAAGTGTTTAGTGATGACTTTACTGATATTGATGGGGTTGTGCGTACTCAAGGCTATTTTCATAGCAGTGAAATGACCCGTTTTCCTACCCGTATTTATAAAAGTACGCAGCCTATTCATTATGGTGTTGCTTTTAAAATTAACTCTGAACAAGCGGCAAAAGAGTTTATAGCTAAGCTAACGATGATTATTGGCGGTTAATAGAATGGTGCAGGGCTAAAGGCAAAAGGTGCAAGATAAAATCTTCAACCTTTAACCTTTATAACCCTTAATTTTTGTCTTTAATCACTAGCTCTAAAAGGGCTGCGCCTCTTAATCTCTTTGTGAATAAACTTTTTAAGATTTTATACACAAAGAGAAGACAATGAGAAGTAAATGAGAAAACATCAGCCATTAGCCCGAGTTTGAGGTTTTCGGCCCGTTACTCGTCGCCCGCAGCCCGCCATCCTTTAAACTTTAACTTATTTGCTATTTAAAAAGCTATTGACTGATTTCAGTTCACGGTTTTTAAGTGCAATACAGTCATTGGTGCTCTCTGCAAGTTTACTTAACGTACGCGCATAACCGGGTACAGCATCCAGTTTAGCGTCAAAGAAACTTTGCGTTGTAGCTAAACTGTCAGCGTCACAGCTGGCGGTAGTAAAGTAAGGTAAGTTTGGCACAAAAAATGGTGGCAAGCTTGCTGTTACTTTATCGTAGTTGTTATAAATCCAATCAATAAACAGTGCTTGGCGTTCATCGGTGTAACTTTGACCCGATAAAATAGTACGCATATCAGAAGCCGTTACTTCGTCTGTTAAGCTATACGCCAGTACCACTTTTTGTAGTTCAGGTTTACCAAAGTAACCCATTGCTGCCAGCATATTGGTACGCACTTGTGGATCTTTGGTGGTTTTAAAGGTTGTCATAAACTGATCTAGCAACGCCTTATCCCCATGAAAAGCCGCAAGACGTAAATAAGTACCTGCTAAATAAGGGTCTACCTTTTGTGGATCGTTTAAGTAAGCTTGTGTTTGCTGTTTGGCTTTATTGATCACATTTTTATCTTCACCATCAAACCCTAAGCGTGATACCACCGCGGCACGAAGTTGAGCTACTGCGCCATCTTCGCCCATTTTTGCTTCTAGGCCATATTTTTTAGCGGCAGGCATCACCGCATTTTGAATAAACGTAGGCCATAAATCTTTATTGCTATCGTCTTTAAAAGTACGCTGCTGTGACGCTAAATAACCTAAAGCAGTATTAGCAACACGCGGATGACTATCGCTGGCAAATACTTCAAGCGTTTGCATTAATTTAGCCGCTGAAATGACACCGGCATCAAGTAGGGCATCTGTTGCCGATAATAGGGCTAAGCGTTCACGGTCGTTTAATACCCTAGCTGCATTATCTATTAACGCATTAAATTGCGCATCATCCATTACCCAACGGTAATAACCTAGCGCGCCTTGATCTGGATAAATCCACTCTGGTTCAAAGTCTAATGCTAGCGTTTGGCTTTGTTTATTTAATAATACATTGGCTGTTTGTACTTTATCGCCAGCACCATATTTAATCGCAACCGGTACATTCCACAGTTGAGCAGGAGCTTCAACACCGGCATTGGCAAAACGACTTTGCGAAATCGTAATGCTCTTACCTTGCTGCTTAACGTTAATTAGCGGGAATGACGACTGTTCAATAAACGATTTTAAAACGCTCGCTACATCTTTATTTGAAGCCTTACCAAGTGCTTCCCATAAATCGGCAGCTTCTGCATTTTTATAGGAGAATTCTTTTAAGTAGTTCTGAATACCAGCTTGAAATGCCTCTTCGCCAATCCAGTTTTCAACCATCGCCAGTACTGAGCTGCCTTTGCTGTAGGCAAGGCCTAAACCATCCATAATATCGGCTTCGGTTTTAATTGGTTTACGAATTGGCTTAGTGCTTAAACGTGCATCTAACGCCATTACGTTGTTTTGTGGTAAATCTAGGTGTGATTCAAACTCAGGATTAAGCTGCTTAGTAATTTTTGCCGCCATCCAGCTTGCAAACGCCTCGTTTAACCATAAGTCGTTCCACCACTTCATAGTCACTAAGTTACCGTACCATTGGTGAGCTAATTCATGGGCAATAATAGAGACATTACGTTGTTTTTTACTACGCGTTGCAGCTTCTAAATCAACCAGAAGAATATCTTCGCGGTAAGTCACTAAGCCTGAGTTTTCCATAGCGCCAAACGGAAACTCTGGAACAGCCACTGAATCTAGCTTTTTATATACATAAGGAATACCAAAGTACTCTTCAAGTGCGCCCAGTACTTTAGGCATGTTCTCTTTTGCATATTGCGCTAAATGAATTTTACCTTGTGGGGTGATCACACGCCCAAGAATAGGCATGCCTTTAATTTCTAGCTCTTCAAATGGACCTACAGCCATAGCCACTAAGTAAGATGGAATTGGTGGCGTTTTATCAAAGTAATGGGTGGTCATATCGCCATTCACCGTCGTTTTTAGCTCAGGTGTATTTGAATACACTTTTTGTGAGGTGGGGGCGGTAATGGTTAACTGAAACGGAATTTTATAGCTTGGTTCGTCAAACACCGGAAATGCACGGCGCGCATCACTCATTTCAAATTGCGTGAACAAGTACGGAACGCCTTGATCTAGGGTTTTATATAACCCCACACTCTGGCGGTTATAAGGCGCTGAAAAATCTATTTTTAAGGTGTATTTACCTGGCTGAATTTGCTCTTCACAGCTAAATTTAACTTTACCTGTTTTAAGCATTTCGCTGTTCAAATCACAGTTTTGCTCACCTAGTAGTTGCACCATTTTAGTTGCATAATCAACACCATTGAGCTCAATGTAGTGTGTTGGTTTGAGCACTTCTAAGCTGATCTCGGTCATTCCTGTAAAGGTATCCTGACTTGGGTCGAGCGTTAAAGCGACTTTTTGTGAACTTGGCTTTGCGAGTTTTTCAATGACGAATTCGTTAGCATGAGCAGCATTCATCGCAAGCGCAACGCTCACGGTTAAGAGGCTTTTTAAAAACATAGTTATCCCTAGATTTTTTGTTGTTAGAAACAGTCATATAGACGGCACTTCATCCTAACAGCTTTTTTTACTAGAGTAAGCGCAGATCGCTAAGGAAAAGAGTAACAAAGTTTGTCAGTGGCTATCTCGGGCTAAAAACCGCTGCCAATGAATGTGGGAATTGATAACCCGGATCTGTTGTAGCACCTTATTTAACAAGGCTATATCGTTAAAGTTATCATGAGGGTAATCATTAAAGCCCATTAAATAATTAAAGCAGTCTTTGTTGCCTGCTTGCAGGGCATAAATACGAATCTGTTGTTCAAAGTTAAGCCGTAAGCTACTAATGGCGGTTTTCATACCGAGTTGATCCACCGAAGGAATTGCACATTTTTGCAAATATCCTGCGCGTTCACCCTCTCCTGAAAACCATATGCGCACTTTTTCGCTATAGCGCCCTGTTTTAGCGGGAAGATCAAACATTAAACGGGAGTGATTTTGTGCTTTTACATAAGCTAAATAGTCATTAAACCCAGCGCTAATAAGGGCGTGATGAACAGGCACTAAACGTGGCTTAATTTTACCGTGGGTATGAAAACTAAAACAGAGAATATTATTTTTAAGTATTAGGTCATCAAGGGTTAAGCAGCCAATTTCATCACTGTAAGCGCCACTGTAATAAGCAATTAAGGGCAGCCAGAAATGCCAGTGTTTAGCTTGTTCGCGGGCAAGCCGTGTATCACTATAAATATATCCGTTATAGAGCGTATGCAGCTCCATAGCTGAAAATGGACGACGACCAAGATGGGTTTTCAACGTATTACCTTGACAGTTTTTATTATTTTTATACCCCAACTAACCGTTGCTGTTAGTTGGGATAATGTCAGCGAACTAACGCCTAAAACTTATTCGCTTAGCGCGCGAGCTAAACCAACCGGTTCAATTTCTACACACACCTGATCGTCATTCCAATTTAAACCCACTAATGCATCATCAGATTTTAGGTCTTCAACCCAATCATCTAAAAACTCATCAAGGTTTATTTCTACTGGACTGTAATCTTGCCACTCTTCTTTACATTGTGCTTGTGCTGCGTCTTGTGATTCCCACAGTAAAAGTACATCGGTGTCGTCAAACTGATTTGACTCACATACAACAAAGCCACCATCATCGGCACCCAGTGCCCAGATCTGCTCACTAACACGTACTTTTTCTACAAAGCTAACTAGTTGTGATTCAATTTCGATATCGCTCATGTATCCACCTTTTAAAATTTAAGTCGAGGGTTGGTATTTTTAGTCGCTTGACGCTGACTAAACGCCTCATGAAACTTAACTAATTGCGGCTGCGCGCTAAAATCAGTGAGTTCACGAAAGCATATCCAATCAAGTAAACAGTATAAACTGATGTTGAGGCATTCACAGCTTTTAAATTCATCATCGCATAAATGATCATTTAAATAGTGTGATGTTTGCGCAACTCGCTCATTTTGCAGATTAAAAAATAGTTTATCAGCTTGCGTGTCAAATCCAGAACGTTGGCATAACAGTAATTCAACGAATGAATCATTGCAGGCATTGATGCTAGGGCCTGTTGACCTTTACGGATTAAAATTTCTTCAAACTAGGGGCGATTTAATCGCGGCGCGAGGTTTGTAACCTAGTGGGCTAAG